>MVZL01000112.1 GCA_002068375.1 Tenericutes bacterium ADurb.BinA155 | reverse complement strand
CTTCGAAGACTTCGAGTTCCGCTTCAAGCAGCAGTTCCAGTTCTTCTTCAAGTGCCGGTACCGGAACCTACCATAAAGCATCCGCCCCGGCCTATAACCTCAACGACGTGAACCGTTCGATCGGCTACTATCCTTTGAAGACGACTGGAAATCAAAAGATGCTGGTCGTTCCGGTCAAAACGAGCGATGGACCCGACTGGACTCAATCAATGCTGGACCGGGTGAATACCGCCTTATTCGGAACCTCCGCCGAGACCAATTATTGGGAGTCGGTGGCGTCTTTCTACCACAAAGCTTCCTATGGCGCGATCACAATCACCGGGGGATTCGCTCCGGTGCTGACACTCTCCGACTACACGACCAGTTCGCTCAACGCGAAAGGCCAAAACGCCCCCGATGATGTCGTGATTCCGGCCTTCTATGCCGCGGCCGATGCTTCTTTGCTCAAACAATATGACCAAGATGGCGATGGCCGGGTCGATGCAACCTTATTCGTTTATAGCAATGCCTATAGCGAAGCCGATGGCAGCGCCTATTGGGCTTGGGTTTGGTACCCCGATAACGGGACTAACTTAGCTAAGCCGGAGATTTCGACCTACTTCTGGGTCTCCTATGAATTCACCAATGAAGGCGGGACCGGTTCCGCGATCGATGCCCACACCTTCATCCATGAATGCGGCCACATCTTAGGGCTCGACGACTATTACAACTACGATAATGAATACGATCCGGCGGGCGACCGCGAGATGCAGTCCTACAATATCGGCGACCAAGGGATGTTCTCCAAGTACGAACTCGGTTGGGTCGATCCTTATGTCCTCGATAGCGACCACGCCGATACGGTGACGGTGCCCTTAAGGAGCTCCGCCCTTTACTCCGATTGCTTATTGCTGAATGACTCTTGGAATGGCACCCCAAACGATGAGTATATCTTGATTGAGTACTACACTCCCGAAGGCAATAACTATTTGGATTCCCATACCCAGTACAGCAGCCGGAACTTGATGTACACCAATTCGGGATTGCGGATTTATCACGTGGATGCTCGCTTGGTCGAACTGAGCAGTGCTTCCAGCAAGTCCTCAACTTACACCGACGTCCTGAACCATAATGGCAAAATCACGTTCACGGGGGCCAGCAATTCGACTTCCTACTCCTACCTCTCCAGCAACGCTTCGACCTTCAAGCTCCTTTCGCTTCAGCAAGCGAATGTCACTTCGAGCAGCGACACCGATGCCCTCATTAATGGCGGCAGCGCTTCGACGACTGCAACCCTCTATACCGCGGGTGGGGCGACTTGGGAAGCTTATAGCAAGATCTTCCCGAAAGGCGCCAATACCTTTAACGATGGCTCCAAGATCGGCTACAAGGTTCAACTCGCTAACGTGGTCGATGGGGTGGCCCAAGTCAAAGTCACACGCTATTAATTCCGATCGATTGCTCGCTAAGGTTACCCTCGGCGAGCTTTTTTTATGGGGCGTTCCCCTTTGCCTTTTTCCTAGGCAGAGTAGAATAGACGCGAAAAGAGGTATTTTATGGCCTGCACAACCTTACTTGTCGGAAAGAAAGCGTCTTATAACGGAGCGACTTTGATCGCCCGCAATGACGATTCGCCCACCGGGGTCTTCCACGTGAAGAAACTCGTGGTGGTGGAGCCGAAAGATCAGCCCCGGCATTATCAGAGCGTTCTTTCGCATGTGAAAGTCGAACTTCCAGATAACCCGTTACGCTATACCGCGATGCCAAACGTGAACAAGAAAGACGGCATTTGGGCGGCTGCGGGGGTCAATTCCGCGAACGTTTCGATGACCGCGACCGAGACTATCACTTCGAATCCGCGGGTCTTAGGGGCCGATCCTTATGTCGAGTATGTTCCCGCGAAAGGCGGCAAGAAAGAGATCCCCGGCGGGATTGGCGAAGAGGAGTTGGTCGTCTTAGTTCTGCCTTACATCAAATCCGCGCGCGAAGGAGCGTTGCGTTTAGGCGCTTTGCTTGAGCAGTATGGGACCTATGAGCCTAATGGTATCGCTTTTAGCGATAAGGACGAGATTTGGTGGCTCGAATCGATCGGGGGCCATCATTGGATCGCCCGAAAAGTCCAAGACGATGAATACGTGATCATGCCCAACCAATTCGGGCTCGACCGTTTCGATTTCGCCGATGCTTATGGCGCGAAGAAAGAGAATCTTTGCTCGCCTGATCTCAAAGAATTCGTCGAAACGAATCATCTTTCTCTCGACGTGAAGGGCGAATTCAATCCGCGTTTGGCTTTTGGCTCTCACGAGGATTCCGACCATGTCTATAACACCCCGCGGGCCTGGTATATCGGCCGTTACTTCAACCCCCGCTCGATCAAATGGGAAGGACCGGATGCCCAATATACCCCGGAATCCGATGATATCCCCTGGGCGTTAAAACCCGAACGGAAGATCACGGTCGAGGATGTGAAATATATCTTAGCCTCCCATTTCCAAGGGACCCCGTATGATCCCTATTCGAAAGTTCCTTCGCCCGAAAAAGGAATCTATCGCCCGATCGGGATTTCCCGGACCGCGTTCCTTTCGATCGCGGAGATTCGAGGCGATGAGCCCGAAGCCATTCAAGCGATCGAATGGTTCGCTTTCGGCTCGAACGTGTTTAACGCCTTGGTCCCTTTCTATCCGAATACCGATGCCGTTCCGGCCTATTTTGGCAAAACGACCCTCACGGTATCCACCGACGCCTTCTATTGGGCGAGCCGTTTGCTCGGGGCGATGGCCGATCCCCATTTCGGCCGCTGCGGCATCTTGATTGAACGTTATCAAAATAGCGTGATGAACCAAGGCCGGGCCCTCGTGAAAGAATACGACGCCAAGATCAAAGCGGCCTCCGATCCCAAAGCGATGATCGCCGAAGCGAATGAAGCGGTGGCCCGGATGGCCAAATCCGAAACGGATAAAGCCCTCGATGCCGTCCTCTTCGAAACCAGTTGCCAAATGAAAAACGGGTTTGCCCGTTCTGATAATTGATCTTGCGGCCTCCTTTGAAGAACCTTAAGGTTCTTAAGGTCTTTTTCCTCATCCTTTAGGGAGGAGAGAATCGGCCAAGAAATGCCCACTTGGGTGAAAATGATCGCCGATGATTTGAAGTCCTCATCTAGACTAAAAAGAGACGATATAATGGGGCCATTCCTTCGGAAGGGTACTCCAATGGCGTTAGCCATTAGTCGGGAGCGTTTCATTTCTTCGAGGTCCCCTTCCTTAGAGCGAGATTCACCATGGGGAAAAAGAAAACCTATTCACCCGAATACGTGAAGGCGATGGAAGTGCTGCTTCAAAGCGCTCCCGGCGGCATTTTTTCTTATGAAGCCGGCCCCGATGATTCCTTTTCTTTCATCTCCGACAACATGCTTTCTTTCTTAGGCTACACCAAGGAAGAATTCGTCAGGAAATTCTCTAATCATTTCTCCCAGATGGTCTACGAAAAGGACCGGGCGCGGGTCCTTCAGGAGATCGATAGTCAAATTCGCGGAGCCCCATTTGATAACTGCGAATATCGGATTGAGAAGAAAGACGGCAGTTTGGTCTATGTCCACGATGAAGGCCACTTGGTCGTCGACGAACGGGGCAAGAAATGGTTCTATGTCGTCATCGTCGACATCACCCAGAACGTTTTGAGGCAGGAAGAGGAACGCCAGAAGTTCCACCAAGCGATGCAGGGGATGCTCCAAGCTAACCCGGAGGCGATGGGGATCCTTCAAGTGAATCTGAGCCAGAACGCCTGCGAAGAAGGCCACGTCAACTCCCCGATGTGCGTTTCACTTGAAGGTCTTCAAAGCTACGATGATTTGATTGAGCGGATGGCCGCTCTCATGATTGACCCGGGCGAAAAAGAGCAGCTTCTTCGCGTCTTTTCCCGTTCGGCTCTCCTTGGGGCGTTCAAGTTGAGCCACGATGTCGCGACGATCGAATATACCCGCCGCGACGCCCAAGGCGAAGCCCATTGGATCCGGACCGCGATCAAGATGATCGAGAACCCGCTTTCGCACGATATTGAAGCCGTCGTTTATAGCACCGATATCACCCAAGAAAAACTGACTGCCTCGCTTCTCGCGATCATGATGAAAGAAGAATACGATTTCATCGCGCTTCTTCACCCCCATGAAAGCCAAGTCGAAGTTCTCCATCTCAGCCCCGATTGCCCCAGTTATTTCCGTGATTATTTCGGGAAGGAACTCGTGTTCCGGGATTTTAAAGGTCTCCGGGACAATAGCGTTTCCCATTGGGTTGACCCCGCTTTTAAAGCGACCTACCTCGCATTGACGGAACCTGAT
>MVZL01000111.1 GCA_002068375.1 Tenericutes bacterium ADurb.BinA155 | reverse complement strand
TAAGGAGAACATAGGAACTATGTTAACTGTTGAAGACCTGAAAGACTTAGAAGGCAAGAAAGTCTACGTCCGTGTTGACTTTAACGTCCCGCAAAAGGGCGGAGTGATCCGCGATGATAACCGGATCAAGGCGGCTTTACCGACCATCAAATACTTGGTGAGCAAAGGCGCGCGGGTGGTTCTCATGAGCCACTTAGGCAAGATCGATTGGAAGAAAGCGACCCCGGAAGAGATCGAACAGCAGAAAAAAGACAACGATATGGCTCCGGTCGCGAAGCGTTTAGGCGAACTCCTCGCTCCGACGATGGTGAGCTTCTGCCCGGTGACCCGCGGCGAACAATTGAAGTATTTCGTGAACACCTTGAAGGACGGGGAAGTGCTACTCGTTCAGAACACCCGTTATGAGAAGGGCGAAGAGAAGAACGATCAAGAACTCGCCAAAGAATGGGCAAGCTTAGTCGATGTCTTCGTGATGGATGCGTTTGGTTCGGCCCACCGGGCCCACGCTTCGACCGTCGGGGTCCCCTCGATTTTAAAGGCCGAAGGCAAACAAGTCGCCGAAGGCTATCTCATGATCAAAGAAGTCGACAATTTGACCCGCTGCGTCGATGTGAAGAAGGAAGATCGTCCTTATATCGCGATCCTCGGCGGCTTAAAGGTCTCCGATAAGATCAAAGTCATCGATACCCTTCTCAAGAAATGCGACAAGATCTTGATCGGCGGGGCCATGGCCTACACCTTCAAGAAAGCGTTAGGCAAGAAAGTGGGCAATTCGCCGGTTGAAGACGATCAGCTCGCCTACGCCAAGAAATGCTACGAAGAAGCCAAAGGCAAAATCGTGCTCCCGGTCGATGCGATCGTGGGCGATGCCTTCGATCCGGCGGTCCGCAAAGTCGTGAAGACCGTGGGCGAAGATGTCCCCGATGGCTTACAAGGCTTAGATATCGGCCCGAAGACCGAAGCTTTATTCGCGAAGGAAATCGCGAAGGCCCATATGATTTTCTGGAACGGCCCGATGGGCGTCTTTGAGCAGAAAGAATTCCAGCACGGCACCATCGCCGTCTGCGAAGCGATTGCGAAACTCCAGGGCAAAGCCTTCACCGTTTGCGGTGGTGGCGATTCGGCCTCGGCGGTCAAGCAATTCGGATTCAAAGATAAATTCTCCCACGTCTCCACCGGTGGCGGCGCCTCGCTCGAAATGATCGAGAACGATGGCCACCTCCCTGGCGTCGACGTTTTGAAATAAGGTCGAGACCATGCGGAAAAAATTACTCTTAGGCAACTGGAAGATGAATAAGACTCCCGCCGAAGCGAAGGCTTTTGCTCTCGCTTCCAAGGAGATGGTCGACTTCGCGGTGAGCCACGATATCGACGTCGGGGTCGCCCCGACCTTCGTCTGCCTCGAGACGGTTTTAGCAAACCGTAACCCGAAGCTCATCGTGGCTGCCCAAAACTGCAGTCAGTATGATCATGGCGCCTATACCGGCGAAATCAGCATCCCGATGCTCCAAGCTATCGGGGTGAATTGGTGCATCATCGGTCACTCCGAGCGCCGGGGCTACGATAACGAAACGAGCGAGAAATGCAACGCCAAGATCAAAGCGCTTTTAGCCGCGGGGATGACCCCGGTATATTGCTGCGGCGAATCGCTCGCCACCTACGAAAAAGGCGAAACGAAGAAATTCGTCGCCGAACAAATCAAGACCGGCTTAGCCGGTTTAACCCCTGAACAAGCGGGCAAAGTCGTGATTGCCTATGAGCCGATTTGGGCGATTGGGACTGGCAAGTCCGCGACCAAAGAGACCGCGGAGGACACGATCGGATTCATCCGGCGTTCCTTACGGGAAAGCTTTGGCAACGTCGCCCTCGATATGCGGATCCTTTATGGCGGCTCGGTCAAACCCGAGAACATCCATGACTACATGTCGGAGCCCGACATCGATGGCGCCTTGGTCGGCGGAGCCTCTTTGGCCCCCGAAAGTTTCCAAGGCCTCATTGCGAACCTGGTGAAGTAAGATGGAAGACACCCTTGATCAAGAGGGAAAACGCGAGTCTTCGCGCCTTCTCGCCCGAGTCTTTGGCTATATGGCCATTGGCTTAGCCATCACGGGCCTTTCGAGCTTCCTCATCGCTTACGCTTTCGCCCAGTGGATTTATAAAGATAATTCCGCCGCGGCGTCCAATACGTACATGATCCTCATGATGGTCTCGGGGATCTTGCTTCTCATCGATACGATCGTGATGATGGTGGTCTTAAGGCAGGGCAAACACTCCTTGTGGATCCCCTATATCCTTTACACCCTCATCATGGGGTTCTTCCTCAGCTCGTTCCTATTGGTTGGGGTTCCCTTCGAGATGTTCGGCGAAGCCTTCGGCATCACCGCCCTCACCTTCCTCATCATGTTCTTCATCGGCTACTTCAGCCCCGCGAACCTCAACTGGCTTGCGATGATTGCCCTTGGTCTTCTCTTCAGTTTCCTTTTCATCGGGTCGTTCTTCGGAATCGCCTTCTTGATCACCCGGAACTGGGAAGCCTATTGGACCTACGATCTCATCTGCTGCATCGCCGTTTCCGTCTTCGTCCTCATCATCGTCGCGGTCGATGGCTATCGGATCAAAGCGGCTTCGCGTCAAGGCGTGGTCACCAACAACTACGCCCTCTACATGGCCTTCACCATGTATACCGATTTCATCTCGATCTTCATCCGCGTTCTCTACTTCCTCATGCTCGCAAAGAGTCGAAATTAGAGACATTCCCTTTAAAATGAAGCCCCAAGGCCCGTTCGGTCTTGGGGTTTTCTTTTTCCCTTGTTACAATAGTCCAAATGGATCAGCCCGAGATATCCTTCATTTGTCCCTGCTTCAATTCGAGTCATTACCTCAAAAAGGCGATCGAGAGTTTCTTAGGGCAAGAAACGTCCTTTCAGAGCGAACTCATTTTGGTGATCAACCCCTCGACCGACGATACCATCGCGATCGCGGAATCCTATCAAGATCCCCGGATCCGGATCATCCTCGATCCGCAGAATCTCAGCATCGTCGCTTCGCGCGATGTCGGGATCGCCGCGGCGAAAGGCCGTTACATCGGATTTATGGATTCCGACGATTACATCGATCCCCATTTTGTCGAGCTGATGTTAGGAGCCGCCCACAAAGAAAATGCCGATGCGGTCGATTGCAATTATTTCATTTTGAACGATAAGACCGGGAAGGAGAAACGCTTCGCCTTCCGGGGGCCTCGTAAAGTCGTGGACTCTTATGGGGCGGTCCATCTTCTGCTCCAAGATACCTCGGTTCGCGGATTCCTCTGCACCAAAATCTTTAAACGGGAACTGCTCTTTTCTTCGAGCATCCGCCTTCCTAGCCCCTACATGTTCGAGGATATGCCAATCGGTTATTGCGCGTTCGTTCACGCCCAAAAAGTCGCGGTCCTTAAGCCCGCGCTTTACCATTACCGGAAACAAGTCCGTTCCAGCGCGACCAGCGCGAAACGCCCCGACCGGGCCTTATCCCATCTTCTGAGCTTCGCCTTAATCCGAATCTACGCCGATCAAAGCGGGGACCCGCGGCTCGTCAAAGAAGTCCGGCGGAGCTATCTAAGGATGAAGCTTTCGCTCGATTACGATCTTTATTGCTCTAGAAAAGCCGGATTAACCCGGAAAGAAGCAAGAGCGATCCTTAAGGAATTCCATCTTTTTAAGACGAAAGGACCCTTACCGATTGCCGGAAAACGGTGGGCTTTCCTTTGCCCCCAAGCATTTACGAAGTAAAATAGGGTATTCGATGATACGATTAAGCCATACCTTATATATAAGGAGGTAAAAAATATGGCAAAATTCTACCGCTGCAAAGAATGCGGAAATATCGTGGGTCTCGTGAATGAAGGCGGGGGAACGCTCACCTGCTGCGGGAGCGCGATGGAAGAGCTGATCCCGAACACCCAAGAAGGCGTCGCGACCGAAAAGCACATTCCGCTCGTCCATGAAGAGAATGGCAAAGTCTATGTTCAGGTCGGCGCGGTTCTCCACCCGATGGTGGAAGACCATTACATCGAATGGGTCTATCTTTTAACGGATCAAGGCGCGCAGCGCAAGATCTTAAAACCCGGGATGGAACCGAAGGTTGTCTTCCAGATTGCGGAGAACGAAGTGGTGCTCGAAGTCCTCGCCTATTGCAATAAGCA
The DNA here is from genome assembly GCA_002068375.1 of Tenericutes bacterium ADurb.BinA155. The sequence goes on along the minus strand of MVZL01000111.1, from coordinate 140 downwards.
TGGGCTCTGGGCCGCGAAATTAGATTAATTTTTCCGTCAACCAAAGCCGAATAACTTCGACCATGAGCCGTTTTCCCCTAAAGGGGAAGACGGTTTTCATTTTTCCCCCTTGACACGTGCGTACGCGTGAGTAAACTTAT
>MVZL01000110.1 GCA_002068375.1 Tenericutes bacterium ADurb.BinA155 | reverse complement strand
AAGCCCGCCTCGTTTGCTGGCCTTGTCGGTATGAAGCCGACTTGGGGTCGCATTTCACGTTATGGCTTATTCCCCTTTGCCCCGTCACTTGATCACGTCGGCTTCTTCACCAGGAACGCCAAAGACTCGGCGCTGCTCTTGGATGTTTTAGCGGGTCGCGATAATCACGATTCGACCTCTTCCTTTAAACCGGTTGAAGTCTACGAATCCAAAATCGGGCAACCGGTGAAAGGGCTCAAGATCGCAGTCATCAAAGAGATCACCGATTCGATCACCAACAAGACCCTCAAAGATTCGTTTGCGAAATCGGTCGCTGGCTTTAAGAAAGCCGGGGTCCAAGTCGATGATGTCGAATTCGGCCGGGATCTCCTTGAATCGATCTATGCGACTTATATCGTCATCAGCTGCGCTGAAGCGACCAGTAACGACGCGAACCTCGATGGGATTAAGTTCGGCCCCTATTATGGGGGAAAAACCTACCAAGAGGTCATGTACAATGCCCGGACTAAAGGGTTCAGCGAGCTCATCAAACGCCGCTTCGTGATCGGCTCCTTTGCCCTAATGAGAGAGAATCAAGATGTCCTCTTCCTCCGGGCTCAAAAGAACCGGGCGAAGATCGTCGAACGGATCAATCAGATTCTCCAGGACTATGACTTCATCTATGTTCCCGCCGCGCCTAGCATCGCCCCGAAGTTCGTTTCTTCGAGCGACAAACTGAGCGATGAATATTTGATTGCGGATAACCATCTGGCTTTAGGCAACTTCGCCGGTCTTCCTTCAATTACTTTGCCCCTCACCTTTGAAGAAGGGATGCCGATCGGCGTCAACTTTATGGGTCGGGCCTTTGAAGAAGCAAAACTCTATCAAATTGCGGCCGCTTTTGAATCCATGAGCGGTCTCGCCGATGTTTCTACGCTCAACAAGAAGGAGGGCAATTTATGAACTTCGAAGCCGTGATTGGTCTCGAGATCCACGTCGAGATGCGGACCAAGTCTAAGATGTTCTCCGCCGCTCCGGTCGGCTTCTCCCATGAACCGAATACCGAAATCGCTCCGCTCGATATGGCCTTCCCTGGCACGATGCCAGTCGTGAATAAGCAAGCCGTTATCAATGCGATCCGGGTTGCTAACGCTCTTCATATGAACATCGACCATACTCTCTATTTTGACCGTAAGAACTATTTCTATAGCGATCTCCCGAAAGGATTCCAAATCACCCAGCAATTCCGTCCGATCGGCAAGGCCGGTTATTTGGATATTCTCGATAAGAATGGCAAGACAAAGCGGATCCGAATTGAACGGATCCACATGGAAGAGGATACCTGCAAACAGCTTCACTTCGCGGATTATACCTTGCTCGATTATAACCGGGCCGGGGTCCCACTCGTTGAAATCGTTTCCTTACCGGACCTTCGTTCCGGCACCGAAGCGATGCACTACGTCGAGGCGATCCGCAATATCGTGGTCTATTCCGGTACTTCGGATGGCAAGATGGAAGAAGGGTCCTTACGCTGCGACGTTAACGTTTCGATTCGCCCCTATGGTTCCGACAAATTAGGAACCAAAGTCGAACTCAAGAATCTAAACTCCCTCAAGAACATCGAAATCGCTTTGGACTACGAAGTCGCACGTCAAACCGCCTTGCTTTTAAGCGGAACCCCGGTCCAGCAAGAGACCCGACGCTTCGATGAGCCAAGCGGTCGGACCGTCCTCATGCGGGTCAAAACCGATGCGGTCGACTACAAGTATTTCTGCGAGCCCAACATCGCCCCAATTCATTTGAGCGATGAGTTTGTGGATAACGCGATCAAAACTTGCCCTGAACTCTTCGATGCCAAGAAGGCCCGCTATTTGAAATTGGGACTTAATGACACCGATGCCGATATCATTTTAAGCGACATCCATATGGCCGAGTATTTCGAAAAGGGATTGGCGGCTTCGAAGAACGCCAAAACCTTGGCGAACTTCCTTATCGTTGAGGTGAACAGCTATCTGAATAAAGGCAATAAGAGTATCGATGACTTCCCGCTTAAACCCGAAGCTTTGGCTGATGTGGTGAACCTCCAAGAAGGGGGCTTAACCCATAAGCAATGCTCCGACATCCTAAACTACATGATCAGCAATGGTGGCTCGGCCAAAGAGGCCCAAGATAAGCTCCATATTGTGATGCAAGTGAGTGATGATTCGGCCGTCTTAGGCTTTGTCAGCCAAGTCCTTGATGCCAATCCGCAGTCAATCGTGGACTTTAAGGCCGGCAAAGACCGGGCGATCGGCTTCTTGATCGGTCAAGTGATGAAACTCAGTCATGGCAAGGTTAATCCCGCCGCGGTAGCTAAGATTATGAACGAGGAAATTAAGAAGAGGTAATCGAATGGACAAGGAAATCAAAGAACTCCAGAAATGGCTGAGCGACGTCAATGATTTTTCCCTGCCCCAATATAAGGAACTCCCTAATGTCGACCTCTATATGGAGCAGGTGCTTAAATACATCAACGAAACCCTCGCCGTTTTCTCGCCGGATGATCAAAAGATCCTGACTTCCTTCATGGTCAATAACTATGTGAAGGCCAAGATGATCGATGAGCCGATCAAAAAACGTTACAGCAAAGAACAAATGGGCTATCTTATGGCGATCACGCTTATGAAGGACACCTTGTCGATGTCCGACATGTCGTTGCTTCTCGAGATGGATAAAGCGGTCTCCCTTGATAAAGGACGGCTCTACGCCTTCTATTGCGACGTTCAGTCCAATCTTCTTCATGAAACTGGTAAATCCACTAAGGCGATCGTCGATAACTTCGCTCGGAAGTATCAAAGCGATCAAAATCACAAGAATCCGCAAGCGGATGATAATTTAAGGAATTCTCTTGGCTTATTGGCTTTACGGCTTTCGATTCGAGCGGAAGCCAATAAACTTTTGTCCGATCAGATCATCATGGAACTCCGGAAGGATATGCACGGAGCGAGGGCGGTGGAGATTGAATCTACCCCTGGCCATGATGAGATTCGGCGAGAGAACAAAATTGGCAAGGGCGAAGCTCGTCGTTTGGCTATCGCTAAAGAAACTGCCAAGAAAGGAAAATAGGCTATGCGTGTACTCGTTACTGGGGGTTTAGGGTTCATTGGATCCGAGACCGTGCTCGCGCTTATCGCGAACAAACATCAGGTGGTCATCGTCGATGATTTGGCGAACTCCAAAGAGAAGGTTCTCGATCGGATCGAAGAGCTTTCGGGCGTCCGTCCTCCTTTCTACAAAGTTGATTGTTGCATTTACGAGGACTTCAAAAAGGTCTTCGAAAAAGAAAAGTTCGATGCGGTCATCCATTTTGCTGGTTTAAAAGCGGTGGGCGAGTCGGTCTCTAAGCCGATTGAATATTACACGAATAATCTTCTTTCAACCTTGGTTCTGTTAAGGCTGATGCGGGAATATGGGGTTAAGAACCTTGTCTTCTCTAGCAGCGCGACCGTCTACGGCGTTCCTAAGCATGTTCCTCTTTATGAAACCGATCCGGTGGGCTCGGCGACCAATCCTTATGGCCAGACCAAGATTATGATTGAACGGATCCTTACCGATACGCAGAAGGCCGATCCGAGTCTTAATATTGCCTTGCTTCGCTACTTCAATCCAATCGGCGCCCATCCTTCGGGCTTACTCGGCGAAGATCCTAATGGCATCCCGAACAACCTTATGCCCTACATTACCCAAGTCGCGATTGGCAAGCTGAAAGAGCTTCGGGTTTGGGGCGATGATTATCCGACTCCTGATGGCACCGGAGTCCGGGATTACATCCATGTCGTTGACCTCGCGGAAGGGCATGTTGCCACCCTCAAAAAATTGGAAGAAAAACCGGGTCTTGTAATCTACAATTTAGGTACTGGAAAAGGAACTTCCGTTTTGGAATTAGTTCACGCGTTTGAGAAGGCCAACGGAATCAAAATTCCGTACCAAATTTTGGCCCGCAGACCGGGTGATGTTGCTGCCAATTTTGCCAACTGTGACAAAGCCTACAAAGAGCTCCATTGGAAAGCTCGTTTCACGGTCGAGGATGCTTGCCGGGACGCCTATAACTTTCAGAAAAAGAATCCCGATGGCATCTGACCTCTAAGGCCATTACCCTTCACTTTCGTTTGTGCACGAAATCCAAAAATCAGCCTTAAAAAATCGTTCACAGCGTGTCCACGACTGACTAAGAAAAAAATCGATAACTATATCAAATCCCCCCTCTTTTTAGGGGCTGGTGGGGTTTTCGTTGTAAGTAAGGGGCTATTCTTATAGAATAGTGCCGAGGATTTTCCTATTTTTTTGTATTTAAGGGGGAAAAACCATGGAAGACAATAAAAACCAAC
>MVZL01000109.1 GCA_002068375.1 Tenericutes bacterium ADurb.BinA155 | reverse complement strand
CCTTTCTCCCATAAGGATAACAAAAAAGTAGACGGGTCTTTTTTATAACCTGTCTACTTTGAGTCTAGCGGTTCACCCCTAAGATCAAGTTGGTTTTCGGATCGACCAAGGCTTTCAGTAACCCGGTGGTATTGCCTAAGACCAGGGCCTTAGGGATCGCCGCCGCCGGTAAGCTAAAGAGCTTGTACTCGATGCCTTTGGCTTTCGCATCGGCTTCACTAAGTCCTACTCTAGAGAAAGCGGGGCTAATGAAGACCGAGTAAGCGACGTTCTTCCGCTCCGAAAGCTTCTTGGCACCCTCGGGCTTTTCAAGGTAGCTCTTCACGATCCGGAAGTCATCGAGCGAGATATAGGTGAATTGTAACCCCCCATTCACGTCGCCTAGGGCAAAGACGCCAGGGACATTGGTTTCGAGGTGCTCATCGACTTGGATCGCTCCGCGGGGAGAGAGGGCCACCCCCGCTTTCTCGAGCTGGAGCGAAGCGATATTGGGTTTCCGCCCCGTCGCGACGAGGATCGCTTCGGAAGGAAGAGCCGCTTCGCCTTCTTTGGTCTTATAGCTCACGGTTCCATCCAAGCCAAGATTTGTCACGTTAACCCCATAGACGATCTGAATCCCCCGTTTCTCGAAATCGGACGCGATCGCGTTGGCGATATCACGGTCTTCGCGGGGAATGAAACTATCTTCGACTTGAAGGATCGTCACCTTGGAGCCAAAGAGATTGAACATATTGGCGAACTCTAAGCCGATATAGCCTCCGCCGATGATGGTGAGGGTACGCGGAAGGCTCTTAAGGTTCATTAAGGAATCGGAAAGATAGACATGGGGATTATCCTTGATCCCCGGAAGCGGCGGGATGAAACTCGTCGATCCCGTATTGATGAAAATATGGGGGGCCTGATAGGCTTCACCATTCACGGTCACTTCATGGGCCCCGAGGAAGGCCGCCTTTCCAATCACGATCTTAAGATTCGGGAATGCGGCGAGCTTCCCATAATTTTTGCCCCGTAGCGTTGTAACCACCGCGGTTTTATCCGCGATCGCGGCCGCGTAGAAGCGTTTCTTCTCGGGCCAAGTTTTGGCGAATAAAGAGGCCCGCTCCGCATTCTTCACTAAGGTTTTGCTGGGGATGCAACCGCGGTTAATGCAGGTGCCCCCATACATCGTCTCATCCTGTTCGATGAGTAAAACCGACTGGCCCTTCTTCGCGAGGTAACCCGCCAAAGTCTTTCCGGCCTTTCCAAATCCGATGATGATCGCATCCACGGCGTCGTTCATGAGGTCAAAACCTCCCTTGTTGCTTTTAGATTACAGGAAGGAAGTCTCATTTGCCATTCGGATGCTTCCTTCCGCAAAAGAGCGGCCTCCCTTTTTGGAGTCCGCTCGAAGATAAACCCTCGAAGATTCAGTACGATAACGTGACCGTGACCGCGGTGAAGAGGTAGACCCCTTTATCGTTATTGCCGAGTTTCGCCCCAACCGCGCCACTCCCGAAGTGGGCGGAATTATTGCTGAGCGCTTCGGAAATTAGGGTCTCATCTCCGCTTGAATTGACATCATAAATGAGAAGAGAATTCGCGGCATTATTGAGCCCTTCGAAGCTGATCGTGTAGTAACGCTGGTATTTGCTTCTCATCGTATCAAGACGCGGGAAGGTCATGGTGGACCAAGCCGCGGCGAGTTGGAACTGATCGCCTTTCGTTTCGCAATGGGACAGTTTGATGATGAAGCCATCTTTTTCAAAGGAGAAATCATCGGTCACCCCGACCCCGCCTAAGTCCGCGACGGTGATCCGTAAGGTATAGTCGGCTTTCCGCGTGCCGAATGCGGTCGCGCTGCTCGTCGAACTCCCACAGCCTCCTAAGGCCATGAAGCTAGCCGCTCCGAGTAACGCTAAGGACAAAACCTTCAAAACACTTTGTTTCATAAGGTACCCCTGCCTTCTTCATTTAGTGTAGACCCGAGCAATCAAAACTCAAGGAGCGATTCCGTAATTCTTTTGCCTCTTCTTCAAGGGCACAAAGAATCGAAGGAAGATCCTTCCTCGGGGCTTCCGCCTTATTTTTTAAGGAGATCCAGCAAGTCAGGCACTAAAATCGTTCCTCGGATTCGTTCGGGTTTCGATAGGGTTCTTAAGCGAGAGGACGCCAAGCCGTTTTTGCCTTCGAGCTGAGGATAAACGTCCAAGGATTTGTCGTAATTTTGAATGTACTCTTTTAAAGCAGCGATGATCTGGTCTCCGCTCGCGCTCAAATCTTTTAACATCACAAAATGGAGGAGAAAGAACGCCTCGATGCAGGGCTGAGAAGGAACGAAGACGATCAGTTTGTTCGTCTTCGCGTGGGAACGGACATATTCCTTATGGTCGTTTCGTTGGTCTAAGTCCATCACGATGAAGACCCGATCCCCAAGCGAACGGGAAAGATGGAGCCTTGAAATTTCTTTCTGTCCGAAAAGAAAAAGAGATTTCGGATCGGTTTCGGGGGAAGTCGGCAGCTGATCGATCGGCATGTAGGAAGAGCGATGAAAAAGATGCTGAAAGAAGGTCCGCTCGGTCTTGTTATTGCCCTCATAAATGAGACGGTAGATCTTTTTGCGGGGCCGATAAGAGCTCACGAAAGGAAGCCATCCTTAATGAGGGGGACCGCCCCGAAGCGTCCTTGGAGATACTCCTCCTCGATTTTGGCGTTTTTCCGGACCGAGAAATCGCTGAGGGGGAATAAGCTCGTCGCCCCATCATCGCCTTTTTCGGCGAAATAGAATTCATCCCGGCGGAGTGAACATTCTCGCATGATCGTGGGGTCATGGGTGGTGAAAACAAATTGGCTCTTTGGGCATACCTGGGCAAAGGTTTTGACTAAGAAGGGCAATAAGAGGGTATGAAGGGACTGATCGAGCTCATCGACGATCAGCACTTTTTCTCCTTTCATCGCTTGGTAATAGAAATAACTGAGGAAGAGCACCGATTGGGTTCCGTCGGATTCGTCCTCGAGCGGAAGATCATATTCGGCGCCTCCGATCTGGTGCCCGACGATCAGAGTGTAATCGTTCTTTCCCCGCGAATAGACGCTGGGATCACCCGTTCCTGCGGCTAAAAGCCGCGGATGGAGCGAAGAGATGTTGAGGTCGGCCGCTTGAAGGAACGAAAGCGAGAAAGCGCGGAACGCCTCATCCTTCACGAGCTGATCGGCGATCGCGTTAAAAAGATTCTGACCGGCATCGCTTCGGAAAATTCGGTTTTGAAAATCCACAATGAGGTCATTGGCGAAGAAATGAAAGAGAGCCAAGCAGGGTTCGTAATTGAAGGCGGAGGCCGTGCCGAGGAAAAGTTTGTTCGCCGAGGTCCGTTTCACCAAAGGCGAAAGCGTTTTGCCATCGTTCCCGAATTCGTAGCTCTCCCCCTTCCGCTCAAAAACAAGGATGGTGTAGTTCTTGGGCGCGTATTGGAGCTTTTCGGTGAGGATTTGATGGGACCGATACGAGAAGGAATAGAAATAACGGATCCCGTTAAGGCTCAGTTCAATCGAAAAGGCCGTGGGTTCATCTTTTGAGGATTGATCCAAGAGAAAGGGATCATAAAATAGCGGATCTTCTGGGGTGAGGGCCGCCGAGTCGCGGACGAGGTTCGCCATGGTATAGATCGCGGTGATGAAATTGGATTTCCCGCTGGCGTTCGCCCCAAATAAGGCGCAGATCTTTTTGTAGGATGCTCCGTTCGGGGCCGTGATCTTCATCGCTCCGCTCTCTTCGTTCTCTTTAAGCGCGGTGCAGCCGAGATCAAAAACAACGGGAGCCTTGATCGATTCAAAATTGGTAACGCTAAATTTCAAAATCATATACTTTCCTCAAAACAATTATATTTATTTGCATGATTTTTGCAAATCTTGATAAATGTTTGCTATCTTTGACCCAAAATTATGACTTTGATGGTCAAACGGGAATCCCCAAGGAAAAGTCCTCCTCCTTTTATATAGGGGGCAATTTAAGAAAAAGGGCCAACTTTTTTGCGGTTGGTCCTTTTTTCGTTCGAGTTATTGAAACGGCGAGTAATGATTTAGAGATTAAGATCGTCTTTAGGCCCGGACATAGATCCGGCAACCGGTCTTTAGGATCTCGGAAAGGAGATCCGGATTCTTTGAAAGATCTTGGAACCGGAGCAAATCGACTTTTTTATGAAGGAGGGTCTCAAGCTTGCCCGCTAAGCCGAAAAACGCCAACCCGGTGATTGAACTATCGACTAAGAGATCGATATCGGAAGTTTCTTTGGCCGTGCCTTTCGCGTAGGAGCCAAAAAGATAAGCCCAGGAGATATCGTAATCCTTGAAGAAGTCGGAAAGGATGGCCGTTAATTCCGTTAAAGGATAAATCCCGTGGGTCTCGCTATAAGGCTCATAGGCGG
>MVZL01000108.1 GCA_002068375.1 Tenericutes bacterium ADurb.BinA155 | reverse complement strand
CGTGGTTATATCACCTCCGAAGCCAACAAGATCGAACGGGGGATCAAGACCGTAGGCGTTATCTCCACCGATAGCAACTACAGCCCGGTCACCAAAGTCGCTTATCTGGTCGAGCCCACTCGGGTTGGCCACGATAGCAAATTCGATCAATTGACTCTTGAAGTCACCACCAATGGTTCCGTGAAACCGCACGAAGCCGTCGCGATGGCGGCCCAGCTTCTCGTCGCGCAGTTCAACGAATTCACCAAGCTTGATGAAGTCGTCAAGAGCTACAAACTCGTGAAGGAAGAGGTCAAGACCGAAGACAACAAGTACCAAGGAATGCTGATCGAAGAACTCGATCTCAGCGTCCGCAGTAATAACTGCTTAAAGCGCGCGGGCATCTCCACCGTCATGGAACTCACTCAGAAGAGCGAGGACGAGATGATGAAGGTTCGCAACTTAGGCAAGAAGTCCCTCAAAGAAGTCAAAGAGAAGCTCGCTTCGATTGGCTTACACTTCCGGGACTATGTAGGAGAATAACAACATGGCTGCACAAGGAAGAAAAAACGTTCACGGTAAGGCTGGCGTCCGCTTTAAGGCGCCGTATACCGCGAGCAAGAACAAGTCGATGCTTCGTAACGTCGTCACCGATCTCGTGATCTATGGCGAAGTGAAAGTCACCTCGGGCGTCACTAAGGAACTTAAGACCTTAGCCGACCACATGGTCACTTTAGCAAAGCAAGGCGATTTGGCCGCGCGCCGGCAAGCCGCTCGGGTGATTCGCCCGATCGTGATTGACGAAGCGAAAGGCACGACTGCCCTCGATAAGCTCTTCAGCGAAATCGGCCCGAAGTTCGCCGCCCGCAAAGGTGGCTACACCAAGGCTTATAAGCTCGGAGCCCGCCGCGGCGATAACGCCGAGGTCACCCTTGTCCGTTGGTCCGACTAATCGCGGATTCACCGAATAAAAATCGCCCTAGCGTGGAAACGCTGGGGCTTTTTTGCATCCTTTCGGGGGCTAGGAAAAAAAGAGAGGTTCTCTTACACTATGTCCAGTCCCCTTTGGAGACCTTTTAAGGAGCATCCTTATGAAACGGTCAATCCCTCTATTAACGCTGGCCCTCGCGGGCCTTCTTGTCGGCTGTGGGCTCACCCCCGAAACGAGCAGTGGGGTTCCCGCCTCAAGCGGAACCTCTTCGAATGCTAATACCAGCAGTGGCGCCCATTCGGTTTCGACCGATGGCGGTTCATCCAATTCGGCCTCGATCATCTCTTCGAACTTTTTGCCCGCGGTCACCGTCGAAGCGACGAAGCCCGCGGCTCCAACCGCGCCCCAAAAAACGAGCGCGGAGACCGCGACCTTAGCGAAAAGTATCAATACTTACAAAACCTCCGCGAGTTTCCCGAGCCAATTCCGCGTCGTCAATCAAAGCACCAATAGTTTAGGCGATGAGGCCTACATGGAGATCCGTTCGATCAAGGGCGTCTATCTTTACGCCCGGATGAAAGTCCATCAAGCCTCGGGCTTTAATAGCGACAGGGCCTCCTTCTATTTCGAGCATAATGGGAAATACTACATTTCGTACGCCACGAATATCGGCTTAGACACCCATGAGGTGAGCGCCTCCGAATTCAAAACCGCGATCGCCCAGGCCGAAAGCGAGATGAACGTCGATGCCGCCCCGAAAGTGCCTTATGACCTTCTCGACATGGTCGAAAAGACCCCGGTCGCGGGGTTAAAGCGGGCCGCGGGATCCAGTTCCGCCCCGGTGATCGTCGTCCAAAATTACGTCGGCTATAGCGCCTCCGCCGATTCCTTAGCTCTCCAAGTCAATATGACCGCGGATGGCTCGCCCGTTTATGGGGACGCCCGGTTCGAAAAGAACCTCCCGACCCTGATGTATAGCGAAACACAATATGAAGCGAGCGTCTCGCTCGAAGCGACCCCTTCCAGCAGTGCCGCGCCCCTTACGGCCAAAACCCGGATGGATTTCCAGTGGGATGCCGTCGTGATGATCCAGCCCGATGTGAGCGATCTCCCCAGCTCTTCAAGCAGTTCTAACGAGTCGGGCGCGACCAGTCAGCCTGGAACCTCCAGCGTGCCTGGGACCTCAAGCGTGCCTGGAACCTCGAGCGAGCCGACCCCAGTCAATCCGCCTTCGATCTGGAGCGAAGTCGATCCAATCAGTGTGTCGAGCGATCTAGGGACCACCGTCCTCAGCAGTGCGGACGCCCTAACGCAAGCCGATACGTTCTACGCCGCCTGGGAAGCCGCCACCGTGCCCTCCGGCGCCTTCAGCTACCGCCATGTCTACCGCAATAGCGATGATGGCGTTGAGACTTCAAACTTCGTTGAAGAAACCCGAATCGTTCCGGGGGTGATGGGCTGCACCATCCAAGAGTATTCGGGCGTCGCCGAGCCTTCAGCCATGATGATGCTCCTTAAGCAAGACGATAAGTATTACAACCTCAATGATATCGGGGTTCAAGGCAACGCCACCCGCGACCACGTCTATTACGACCTCACCGCGGACGAGTTCGCCTCCCAAATGGCGGATTCCTATCCGTATAGTTCTTCGGGCGATCGGATGACGAAACGCGATGAAATCCGTAGCGATGCCTCGGCCATCTTCAGCGAATACTTCTACGGAATCCTTCACCAAACCAGCAACTATGAAGTGATCGGAACCCCAACCTACACCCTCGACGGCACCCTCTACACGATGGAGACCTCGATCAAGACCGCGGGCGAAGCGACTTCGCTCCTCCCGGCTTGGACCGGCCATAACGATTTCCGCCTCTGCTTTAACGGGACCAATATCGCCGCGATCATCGAAAGCGAAACCAAGACCTATGTCGCGAGCGGTTCTTCGCCCGAGACCACCCACACCGACACGAATGAATACTACCTTGATGAAGGCAATGGCCATCTCATCACGGTCGATCTTAGCCTTTATCATACCGATACCGGCAACTAAAGCCGATCGTCCTAAGCCCCGAGGTTTGAAGTGTACCCCAAACTCTGGACCAAACCAGAAAGCGGGGTACTTTTCTTATGAAGTACACATTCGAGCAGAAACTGAAGTGGGTGAGGGCGTACATGTCCGGAGGATGGGTCCCCATCCCCGAAGGATGCCCCAGTTCAAGCGGCGATTGGCATGTCAGAATCATGCGGTGGATCCACGTCTACGAGCGGTTCGGCGCGCAGGGCCTCAAGCACGGGCATAAGAGGAAGTTCTCAAAAGAGCAGAAACTCGAGGCGGTCGGGCGCGTCCTGACGGGCGAATCGGTCCGATCCGTGGCGTTCTCCCTCGGGATGCCGAACCATTCGCGCGTGACGGTCTGGCTTCGGGCCTATCGAGAAAAAGGGCCGGATGGCCTACAATCTAAGGCGAAAGGCAGGAAGCCCAAGAATGCCGAGGAAAACCATGGCGGAGCTCGAGGCGGAGAACAGGGCCCTTCGGAAGAAGAGCGAGCTCCAAGCCCTCGAGATAGCCTACTTAAAAAACTTGAGGGCCTTGGTGGCGTCGGAGGGGCGTCCCCAAGGCAGAAGTTCGAAGCCGTCCTCCAAACGAAGGAAGAATTCGCGGAAGCCCGATTAGCCGTCCTTTTGGCCGCGGCGAGGCTGGCGAAGTCGACCTATTTCTGCGAGGCCGGGCGCGGAGACCCCGACGGGAAGAGCAAAGGAACCGCGGAGTTGATCGCCTCGGCGTTCGAAAAATCGAAGGGCAGGTACGGCGTGCGGCGGGTGTGCGCGGAGCTCAGGGCCGAGGGCGTCGCCGTGAACCACAAGAAGGTGCAGCGCCTCATGAGGAAGATGGGGCTCAAAGGCGTCGTGAAGACCGTCAACTACAATTCCTATCAGGGGACGGTCGGGGACGTGGCCCCGGACCTCATAATCCGCGAATACGTCAGGAAGGACGGCCAGACCCACCACAAATCCGATTTCTCCTGCGAGGGCCCGGACAGGAAATGGACGACCGACGTGAGCCAATTCAGCTTCCCGTGGGGGAAATGCTACCTCAGCCCGATCAAGGACATGTTCACCGGCGAGATCGTCTCGTACGACCTGAGCCCGCGGGCGGATTTCTCCCAGACGAGGAGGATGCTGGACTCGGCCTTCTCGCGTCGCCCGGGCCTGCGGGGCCTGATCTTCCATTCCGACCAGGGCTGGCAATACCAGCAGCGTTGGTACGTCGGGGAGCTGAGGAGGCGGGGGATCCGTCAGTCGATGTCGAGGAAAGGCAATTGCCTCGACAACTGCATCATGGAGTCCTTCTTCGGGTCGATGAAGCGCGAGATGTTCTACGGCCATGAGCCGGAATACCCCGACTTCCGATCGTTCGAAAGGGCCGTGGATTCCTACATCCTTTGGTACAATTCGGAACGCCTCAGGTACTTCAAGGGCGAAAGAAAATGGATGTCCCCCCTCGCATGCCGCGCGGCATGTTCGGTTGGACATCCATCCCAGGTCGCCTTATGATGTGCCTAGTT
>MVZL01000107.1 GCA_002068375.1 Tenericutes bacterium ADurb.BinA155 | reverse complement strand
CGGTGACTTTATTTTGATCTTCGACGAAATCATTGACGTCGTAATAGGTCCCGTAGAAACGTTCCACCCCCGCCGCTTTCTTTTCGTGCTGAGCCTTTAAACCGACCCAAACGTAATGACCGGTCCCATCGAGGACCCGGTAACGGTAGTTCAAGGGTTGCCCGCTTTGGATGGCCTGCTTGATCGCTTGGAGGAGCCCTTCTAAGTCCTCGGGGTGAACCGAATCCATCGCGTGGTCCACATAAAAAGAAGTTTGGCTTTCCGGTTGATGCAAGATTTGATAAAAAGCGGCGTTCAAATAGCAGATTGAAATCTTCTCATCCGCGAAATCGAAAATGGCCAAGCCCGCCGCCGAATGTTTTAGGGCGGAAAGGGCAAGATCTTCTGGAGACGATCCTTTGGATTTTGAAGAGGGAGCCATTCGCAAGGTCTCGATTCTGTTTCTTAAGAAGCAAGGCGCACTTACTCTTGTCCAAATCATACCCTCATTCCCTCAGGGATTGCAATTTCAAAAGATGAGATGATTCCTCATCTTTCCTGAAATGATTATCAATAAGCCCCTTACTTATGCTTGGGCGAAGAATCGGCTTTGGAAAAGGGAATCGTGAGCGTCTCGCATAAGTCGACGATGGAACAATGAAGGGCCTTCGCCAAAGCCTCTAAGGTTGAAGCACTGGCTTTATTGATGCTTTTCCGGCCTTGCTCATATTGCTGAATGCTCCGTTTGGACACCCCGGACAAGGTGGCAAGATCTTGTTGAGAGAGCCCGGTGTTTCGACGATATTCCGCTAAATGGGTCCGCTCTTTTTGGAGATGGATCGTCGCTAAGAGCTTGTCATTAAGCTTCTGGCCATCCATTTCGTGGTAGGGATAATAAAGCGCGAGAAGTTTTTCGATCGAAAGATAACGGGCGATTTCTTGGAACGAAAGACCGCTATACCACTGGAAGGAAGCTAAGGCCCAACCCGCCCAATATTCGGGGCTCGGTCCAGCCGATTCTTTCCACGGGAACGGTTCGTCTTCGCCTAAAAGAGTGAGAACGAGTTCTTCGCCCGAAATCCCGGCGACGATCTTGGGGGAACCTTCGGCAAAGCTGAGCGATAGCGGGCTCGCCAAAAACCGGTCATAGAATTCGGACAGGGGCATCCCAAGGCCATGGACGGCATAATCAAAAGCGTTGCCAAGGCAGCGGCTCGCTAAACTTCGATAGCTTTCAGCGTAGGCGCGGGTCATCGGGGGAAATCCTTTCGAGCAAAAAGTCACGAATAAAGAGATCATCTTCTTTTAAAGGCTCTTCGCGGAGCGCTTGATAGGTTTGCCGGGCCAAGCGGTCCCGTTCATTCCTTTTTTGGAACCATTGGCCATATTCGGCATTTTCGCTAAGGCCACCCTAAGTTCCTTTCACTCGGGACGGCCAGGCTTTGGCCACGGGTGAAGGGTCACACCGAATTCGATTTTGAACTAGCCCACTTCTTTCGAGATGCTTTGCTTTAAGCCCATAACGTTGTCTTTGCCAAAATCAGGGTCTATGATGATTAGGAAATGGGTTTCCTAAAATGAAAAAGGCACTTTTTTCGACTGAATTAGGATTGGCGGTTATCGTACTCGCTTCGTGCGGAAGCGTTGCTCTTTCTTCGTCCCTATCTTCTCCGATGGGCTCAACCTCTTCGGCTTTTTCGGACTCGGCTGGCTCGAGCGGCACCGCTGCGACTTCCGCCTCGTCCTCGTCATCATCCGTAACGGCAACCTCTTCCTCCCCCACTGCGACTTCGAGCTCATCGGGTTCCTCTTCCTCATCAAGTTCCTCGAGTTCCTCTTCCTCTTCGAGCTCGGCCAGTTCCTCTTCTTCGCTTCCCTCTTCAAGTTCATCTTCGTCTCAGCCTAGCGGCGCCGGGTATTACCGTCTTCAAGGAAATGGTCTATCCGATCACTTCAATCTCGCTTCATTTCAGAAGAGCAAAGGCTATAGCGCTTTGCCGAGTCGCGGCCAGCATTCGGTCTTGGTTTTGCCGATCGAATTATCCGGCTATCCTTTCGCCGCTTCGACGTTAGCGGATCTCGCCACGGTCTTTAATGGGGCCGGAAGTAGCGCGACCGGTTACTACGAATCGGTCGCCTCTTTCTACGCGAAGAGCTCCTACGGGGCTCTAAGCCTCACTTATACGATTGCTCCGAAGTACGTGAGTTCCTATTCGCCGAGTACTCTCTACGCCCTCAATAGCGACCCCACCGACGGCTCGACCTCAATCCTAAGGTCGGCTTTAGCTTCCTATAAGCAAAGTAGCGGCGACAATTGCCAAGCTTTCGATAGCGATTCCGATGGCCTCATCGACGCGACGATCCTCATTTATAGCTGCCCCGACAATTCGCGGGACTCCGCCATCCAATCCCTCGATAAAGCCGACTTATATTGGGCTTATTGCTCTTGGGATTTTGCGAAGAAGGATGAGGCTTCGACCTTTTCCCCGATCGGAAACGCCTACCTGTGGGCTTCCTACGATTTCATGTACATCGGGGCGACTTCGCCCCACGTCGATGCCCACACCTACATCCACGAAAGCGGTCATTTGATGGGGCTGCCCGATTACTATTGCTATGACACGGTCTCTAATCCGACGACGGGAAAGCGGAGCCATCCGAGTCCCTTAGGCGCCGTCGCCATGATGGATGAAAACATCTCCGACCACGATATCGCGACCAAATTCGCCTTAGGCTGGCTTCATCCTTATGTCGCGACCGGCCCGTGCGATCTGACGCTAAACCCGAGCGAAAATAACGGAGATTGCCTCCTCCTTCCCGCGAAAGGGAACAGCTGGAACGGCAGCGCTTTCACCGAGTATTTGCTGCTCGAACTCTATACGCCGACCGCGTTGAACGCGCTCGACGCCACCACCGCTTATTCCTATCATCCGAAAGGTTATAGCGTCCCCGGGGTCCGTCTCCTCCATGTCGACGCCCGAATCGTCGATTGGTCGAGCGGGGCTTATGAGGAGGATCCGCAGGGTTCCTTCATCAGCGGTCATTTCTATGGAGTCGGCGCCAATAACACGCCGAGCCGCCGCCATGGGGAAGCCAGTTCGGGGAATTATGACGCGATTAAGCTTTTGCAAGCGGATGGTACCAACTCTCTTAGCTACGGGAGCGGAAAAGGTAGCGACACCAATCTATTTGGATCCGGATCCTCTTTTACAATGAGCGCGTTTGCTAAGGATTTTCCAAAAGGCGCCCTTTTTAACGGCGGGGAATCCCTAAACTATCAGCTCACTTTCCAAAGCGTAAACGCCACCGCGGTTCATCTTTCGCTCAGCAAGATTTAAAGAAAGAACCGAACCCGCCATTAGGGACGAGTTCGGATTGTTAGCATTGGTGAGGCTTCGTTTCGGTATTCGAACGGGCCAAACTCTAACGAGGATAACGATAGTCCGTGTAACGCTCGATGAGCTGATAGACCTGAAGGTCTCCCAGGCCATAACGCCGAGTCAACCCCCAAACATATTCCGCCATCTCTTTTTTGTTGAGGAGGCCTTTCTTCTCCTTGATGGCTTGGGCTAAGGTGCCCTGCTCATCGTGCAAATCGAGATAGTCCGCGGCCGCTAGGTTCAAGAAAGGGTCACGGAAGGTCGTCTTTTTCCCTTTGACCATTAATTCGATGTATTTTGACGGATAGGAATCCAAAACGACTTTTTCTTTGGGACGAATGACCTTGCGGCTGCTATCTTCGATCACGATCGTCGAAGCAATCCCTAAAGCCCCGGCCCGGTCGAGATAAGCCAAAATCGAAAGAAGGTTCATTTGGCAAAAAGTATCTTCGCCAAACCACAGGGTGATTTCTTTGAGCTCTTTCGTGTGGGCAATGAGGGCGTAGAATTCCGCCATATGCTCCCGGTAAGAAGCGACATCTGTTTCGTGGAACTTCGCCCGAACGATGTCGAAGGAATCCGAAAAGGGAATCGCGGTGGTGTTCCCCTCAATCATCGCTTCGCGGAAAGGAACGAAATTCTCCTCGAATCTCTCTTTCACGAAAGCGTTAAAGCAATCCCCGTTCGTAATATTGACCCGCCAGCCGTCATCTTGATTCAGAACCAATTTGTCGAGCGTGATCCCGAAGAGTTTGGCGAGCCGAATCAGCGTCTCCACTTCGGGATAGGAAGCCCCGCTTTCCCATTGAGAGACCGCTTGGCGGTTGACGAAAACCTTCTCTCCGAGTTCGGCTTGGCTCATCTTCGCGAGGGTTCGGTAATATTTGATTTGCTTGCCAATCATGTTTCGCTTAAGACCATCTTACGCATAAGCCTTGTCCATTGAAAGCAATCAAAAGGAAACAAGGTCATTCTTTCGAGAACGAAGAAAAAAACAGAGACCCGGTTTTGGATCTCTGCTCCTTTTCGAATGGTGAAGCATTCGTTTCCGTATTCGAACCGTGGAGAAAACCAAAGTTTACTTTTGTTTTTTAAAATAACGAGCGTTTTTAAATGTACCCAGTTTCTCGATTTTGTTTTCTTTGACCATTTT
>MVZL01000106.1 GCA_002068375.1 Tenericutes bacterium ADurb.BinA155 | reverse complement strand
AATTTGGTATTTAAAACCTCGCAAAAGCCATTTACCTGAATAAAAAGAGAAGGGTTTTGCTGATAAGTCAGGATAGGTATCCTCGTGGTAATAGTCTAAGGTCGGAAGGCCATCGTAGCGGCGATGAAAAGGCCGTTTGAAAACAAGGGAGAGGACCGCGCAGATAAGGGAATAGAGAATCATTTCTTAGGACCGGATAAATAGGCGTGGATACCCTTCCAGAAGTGACCATTGGCAAATAGAAGCAAGCTATTGATCATCCGGGGTTCGATATGGCCCATCTGGCCCGCTCGGAACGGGGAAGTCGTCGCGCCGTCGATAAACATCTTTTTCGCGGCGGGAGTGCTGGCATACTTGTCCATTTCTTTAACTATTTTTTTCTTCGCTAATTTTCCAATCCAAGTCTGGTCGATGTCATTGAGGGTGGAGTTCAAATTATAGGGGCGAACTTTCGGATCTTTCGGCGTCGGAATATCGTGGCCAAGGAGCCGGGCGAATTCTTCATTCGGAACATCGAATCCCTTGCCGGAAACGAAGAAATAATCCGGGAGAACTTTTCGTTGGTCCACCGCTTCCCAATCCGAGGAGACTTTGATCGCGGCGGACGAAACGATATCAAGGCAGCTCGTTCCGATCTCGATTCGATAATTTCCCTTCTCGGTCACAAACTGATGCGAGGCAATATCGAAATGTTGGAAGATGCTGGGATCGAGCTGGAACAGGACTTTGGCTTTGCCATGGGCTTTGATAAAGACCTTTTGGAAGGCTTTTAGTTCGCGGAAGGGTTTCACCGTCTTGCTTCGGGATTGATGAACGTAGAGTTCAAGGACCAATTCGCTATTCTTGTCGGAGAGGTTCTCAACCAATAAGGAGGCGGTGAACGGGGCATCTTTCACCGCTTTCCGGGATAAGACGAGTTTATTGAACTTGAAGGAGGCATAACTTAAGCCATAGCCGAAGGGAAAGGCGACCGGTTTATCGGCGGAGGCGTAGAAACGATAACCGACGAAAATGCTTTCTTTATAAAGGGCTTGCCGACCGGTTCCCGGATAGAATTCGCGGTTCGGGACATCGTAATAATGGAGGGGCCAAGTTTCCGCAAGTTTTCCCGAAGGCGAGACTTTGCCTAAAAGCAAATCATCGATCCCTTCGCCAAAAGCTTCGCCCGTCAAATAAACGAGGAGCAATCCTTTAATATCATTAAGGAAGGGAAGTTCAACCGGGGAGCCGCAGGAAAGGACCACCACAATATTTTGGTTCACTTCGTGGATTTTCTTTAAGAGTTCGATCTGGTTGGCCGGAAGTTCCATGTTCTCGCGGTCATAACCTTCGGATTCGTTTTCTAAGGGTAAACCCATGAAATAAAGAACGGTCTTGCTTCGCGACGCTAAATCGACCGCGGCGAAAGAAAGATCGGAATCGCTTGAGGTTCCATTCGTTTGATAGCCGGGAGCGAAGGGGACTTCATCCCCGGGCTTCCGTCTCGAATTGATATGGTCGACGAAATTGGTGAGTTGAACCGGGGTGACCTGGCTGGAGCCATTGCCCTGGAACCGCGGTGACTTTGCAAAGGCACCGATCACGCAGACGGATCGATAATTCTCTAAGGGGAGAATCGAACCTTCATTCTTTAAAAGGACCGCGGATTTGGTGATGGCCTCGCGGGCGAGGTTATGAGACATCCCATAGGTAAAGCCCTTCGGTTTCTTCGGGGCGTTAGCTTTCTCTAGAAGCGTCACCATCCGTTTGGTCGAATCATCGAAAGCTTGATGGTCAAGTCGGCCATCTTTTAAGGCATCAAGGATTTCTTGATGATGGTCGCGCCAGCAGGGCATTTCCAAATCGAGGCCGTGGTTATGGGAAAGGATCGGATCATTGGTCGCGCCCCAGTCCGAGATGACCGCGCCTTTAAAACCGAATTGCTTTCTTAAAACCGTGTTGAGCAGATAGTCCGAATCGGAGCAATAAACCCCATTCACGAGGTTATAGGCGCACATGACGGTCCAAGGCTGAGCTTTCTTCACCGCGATTCCAAAACCTTTTAAATAGATTTCTTGAAGGGCCCGCTCATCCACGATCGCATCGACGATCATTCGATTGGTTTCTTGCGAGTTCACCGCGTAGTGCTTTAACGAGGCGCCGATTCCATTCTTTTGGAGACCATTGATAAAGGAGGCCCCCATTTCGCCGGCGAGCAAAGGATCCTCCGAGAAGTATTCAAAGTTACGGCCACAGAGCGGGTTCCGTTTGATATTGATGCCAGGCGCTAAAAGAACATCGGTCTTCTGGGCTCTGGTCTCTAAGGCCATCATCTGGCCGATCCGATTCTCGAGGTCGACATCGAAGCTGCAGGCTAATAAGCACGGTGCAGGGAAGCAGGTGCTCGCGACTTTGGCCGAAAGATCGGAAACGTTTTCTTCTTTGACGTAACGAAGCCCGAGGGGGCCATCGTGCATTTCAATGGGATCGAGGCCTTTTTTCGGAAGGCCATGGCTATGCCAATCTTGGTTCCCGTAAAGGAGCGGGGCTTTCTGCTCATCGCTCAATGTGTCGACAATCGACTTTTTTCCCTGTGCTTTTTTCATTTCAAGTTAATTTTACTAGCCAAAAAGAAAAAGAAAACCCTTAAAGGATTCTCTTTTAACAGGCTGTCAATGGTGACTCGGAATCGGCAAGGCTAAAAACGCGGCGTTTTGTTGTTCCACGCTCTCATCGATTTTCGGGAGTTTTGCGAAGACATCGCGGGGCGAAACGATCTTATCCGCCATCATGACGAGCCAGGCTTCCCGGGTCTTCGGTAACGCATAGAAAGGATGGGGCCACATATGGTGGAGGATGATGTCTTTTTCGGTGGAATTTAGATCATCGAAATCGCGGCAGGCATTCACGTAAGCGATCTTCGGATGCTTCTTGATGTGATGGTAATGCCAAAGCTCATGGTCGCGCCAGTTATAAAGATAATAGTCATGGAGCATCGCCCCACGAAGCAACGATTTGATATCGAAATCCCCCGGGAATTCCTGGGCGAGTTGGTAGGCCTTTTCCGCCACCCGAACCACATGATCGTAGGTCCGCATCTTATGATGGTGGACGAAACACTTCATCCGAAGAATATAAGGATCATGCTTGAGTTCTTCGAAATAGGCGTCGTATTCTTTTTTCTCTTCAGCGGTGAATTTCATCTGACCCTAAGGTACACCAGATTTTGGTAGAGGCAAGAAAAAAGAAAAGCAAAGTCATCTTTCTACCCCTTTGGATGAAACTCTTTTATAATCGGAAGCGTGAAAAAGACCATTTATCTCGCCGGGGGCTGTTTCTGGGGCGTTGAGGCTTACTTTAAACAATTGAAAGGCGTCCTCGACACCACGGTCGGCTATTGCAACGGCACCACCGCTTTCCCGAAGTACGAAGATTTAAAGTCGGGTAAAGCCAGTCATGCCGAAACCGTCAAAATCGATTATGACGATACCGCGATTAGTCTCGATAAACTTCTGGAGCACTATCTCCGCTTTGTCGAACCCTATAAGGTTGATCAGCAAGGCCATGACGTCGGTCACCAATATCGGACCGGCGTTTATTACACCGACCTCCTCGATGGCGTCACCGCCGAAATGTATTTCACCGAGCACTTAAATCCCGGTTGGACGATCGAGATCAAACAGATGAATAACTTCTATCCGGCCGAAGCCTACCACCAAGATTATCTCGATAAAAATCCCGGTGGATATTGCCATGTGAATTTGGGTCTCATCAAGCCAAACGAGAAGAAATAGCGGTTTATCCAAGTGACGGGCTTTGTCTAAAAACCGTCACTTTTTTCTTTGAAGCCATCCTAATCCGGCCTACAAAGAAAACGCAAGGAGGGATTAACCCTTATGAATCCATTTATTCAAGAAAGAAATCGTCGAATCACCGATGCCATCGTCCTGGTGGTGATCGGACTGCTCATGTGTTTCTTCAGCCGGATCAGCCTCGACATCTTCACGATGGTCTGTGGGATCTTATGCTTAGTCTTCGGTTCCTTCTATCTCTTCGTCTATTTCTGGTCGTTCCTCGTCCATGACGCCGACCTATTGCTCCGTGGGATCTTCTTAATCCTCTGCGGAATTTTGATCCTCTCCTATCCGGGCGCTTTTATCTATTTCATGGTCTACGCGACTTCCTTCTTCCTCATGTTCACCGGAGTCGAGGAATTCGCTTATGCGCTCGACTTAGCATCGCTCCATACCAAATACTGGGCGGTTGACCTCATCGACGCGATCGTCTTGTTCGGCTTAGGCCTCAGCTTAATCCTGGTCGATGTTTGGAACGGCAATAGCCCCGAACTCCTCTCGATCTTTGCTGGAGCTTCCTTAGCGATCGAAGGCGTGATGGAACTCATCATGATCTTCGCGCTGCACCGCGACTTCAAAAAGATCCATAAGAACGTCGTCTCCAATCAATAATTCCCTCATCAAAACGAAAAAAGCTCGGCAACCGCCGAGCTTATTTTTTCTGTCTGGTGGAGCGTAAGAGGATCGAACTCTCGACCTCCTCCATGCCATGGAGGCGCTCTCCCAGCTGAGCTAACGCCCCAGAC
>MVZL01000105.1 GCA_002068375.1 Tenericutes bacterium ADurb.BinA155 | reverse complement strand
GTTCTACTTGAGTTTGTTCTCGGCTTGGATTACGCCATAGCCGCCTTCGAAACGCTTATAGGCGACGCTGATCTCTTCATCATCGCTATCGAGATAGACAAAGAAGGTGTGGCCTAACGCTTCCATCCGGGTGATCGCCTCATCGAGGGTCATCGGTTCGAGATAGATCGATTTGGTGCGGACGACTTCCTCGTCCTCTTCCTTTTCGGCTTCTTCTTCGAAATTCTCAAAAGCGATCGATTTGCCTAAACCGCTGGCTTCTTTCGTCCGATCCATCCGGGTCTTGAGCTTCCGCATCTGGCCTTCGAGCTTATCGATCGCGAAGTCGACCGCGGCATAGAGATCATCGTTGCGAACTTCCGTCCGGAAATCCATCTGTTTGGTGAAGATCGTGATTTCGACTTTGGCTCCGACTTTGTAGGCTTGGACGACCGCGCGGCAGAGGACCTGATCGTTGATGATGAAGTATTTGTCCATGCGTGAAAGCTTCTTCTCGATGGTGCTTCGAATCGCTTCGGTGACCTCGATGTTCTTACCGATGATCTGGTATTTCATTTTGTATGTGGGCCCCTCCTAAGGGCAATTTCTATTTTCATTGTAGCCAAGAAATAAAATTTGAAAAGGGCATCGCTTCAAATGCTTCGATGCCCTCGTGACTATTTTGTTGGAAGCGCTTTCACCAAATCGCTACGCGGTCGGCAGGATCCTCGTACATCGCATCCGATTCGCTCAGTTGATAGGTGTTCGTAAATTCATCGAAGGTAGAAAAGGCGCGGTTCACTCGCGCCCGGCCAAACCCCGCCGGTTCGACATACATGAGGTCGCCCGGAGCCAAGGAATAGGTGTTGACGAACTCGTCGAAAGTGTTGAACGCGCAATTGACCCGGACCCGTCCGAAGGGATGGACGTCTTTGGCGAGTTTGGCCTCGTAGAAACTGCGGCTAGCTTCGCTGCAGAAAGTAGTCGCGGCGTCTTTCCAGAAGGCGTCGTAATCAAAACTGCTCTCCTTTTTCGCGAGGTCGAGGCAGAGACGGATCCCGCCTAAATCGGCGACGGCTTCGCTGAGGATGGTCGTCCCATCGGTGGCTTCCCCAGGATAGACTTCCGCCCCGTCATAATGGGTTTCGACGTCGAGGGCTCTCAGCACATAAGTGAGGCGATCGCTATTGCTCCACCACGCGGAATCGTATTGGCCTTGCTCGTTATAGAAAATTCCATTCGTATCGAACCCATGGGTCATTTCGTGGCAGAGGGCCCAGCCGAGTTCGCTATAGAAACGCTCTTTGCTCATGGTGACGAAATTGTCCTTGCTCGCCAAATACCCTAAAGTCACGTAGAGGCCATTGCGATTCGGAAGATAGAAGGCGTTCGCGGTAAGGGGGTTCATCGCCGCGATGGCGGACTCAAAAGTCTCGGCCGTGCCGATTAAAGCCTGGTGATAAAGATAAAGCGAATGGTCATAAGCCACTTGGTTCAGGAAGAAGGTTCCGCCGTTAGCTAAAGCGATATAGTTCGGCGAATCGTAGCTGATCTTGCTGCCATCCTTGAAGGTTCCGAATAAGCAGGCCTTCATCGCCGAGAGTTTCACTTGGCTGGCCGCGATGGCGTTGCTTGAAAGCCAGCTCTCCCCTGCCATCCGAGCCGAGAAGGCGCTTTGGGCGTCTTTAAAAAGCGTCTGGGCCAGCGTGACGGCTTCGGTATAACTTGCGCTTGGGGTGTAATAACCGACGATGTCCTTCGATAAGGCCTCGCTCACATAACCTTTGAAGAGGGAAAGCGAAGAGAAGTAATCCGTGGGGAGGGTGTCGCTCTTTTCGTAGGCCTTGAGGGCGTCAGTGGGAAGAGAAAGGTAATAGCGTTTCACTTCGTTCATCAGGGCGAGACCCTGTTTCATCGCCAAGGTGGAATCGGCTCCAAAGAGAGTATCAAAGGAAGCCTTAGCCCAGGGGGAACTGCGCAAGAAATAGTGGCCGCCTTTTTCGGTCGCGACATCGCTAAATCCCGCCCGGATCAAATGCTGATAGACATTGAAATCTTGGCCATAGGTGATGTCCTTGGCGTTAGGGATCGAAAGGCTACCGCCCACATGCGTTTCAAGAAACGACGTTAAGGTTCCTTTGATGTAGGCCCGATAACCCGCGGCCAGTTCCGTGGCTTTGGAATCGGAAATCCCTAAGCCTAAGAAAATGGCTTTGGCCCAATCGCGATAACCATTGAGGTAGGTCGAGTCATCGCTAAAATCCGTCACCTTCGTATCAAAAGAGCCGGCATTAAAGAGCATGCACTCCTCGATGGAGTCTCCGGAGACGAGCGTGAGGCCAAGATAGTCCTGATCGACAAATAGCGGGTCATAGTATTGGGTGGCGGATAAGGATTCCACCGCACTTAGAAAGGATGCTTCCGAAGTGGTATTCAAAATCGAATTCACTGCATTAAGGATGCCATGGGTCGCGTCTTTTCTCGAAGCGGTATCGAGCAAGGTCTCTTCAAAGGCTTGGGCGGACTGGAGATAGGGATTGCTTCCGGTCTCTTTCAAAAGGTTACCCACCCAATTCTGAATCACTTTGGCATCGACGATGGAAGTCCGGTAATGACTGGTGCTCGGTTCGATCTCCGCCGTGGCGGAATTTTCGTAAAGGGCGTCATGATTCACCGTTGAGAAATAATCATCCTTAAGCGAAGTCCCATAGTAAGCGCTGAAGCGATCGCAATACGTCGCGATCTCAATTTCGCTCATGGCTCCATCGGCCCAATCCGTCGCACCAGAGGTAGGAGTATAAAGACCATGATCTTGGAGAAAGGCGATCGCGGGAGCAACGTCCGTCGGGACTCCGGTGAGTTCGACTTTCGGGGCGGCCCCAAAGCGACGGGCTCCCTTAAACTCCGGCATCGTGTCTTTGAATTCTTGGTAGAACAAACGGTAGACCGCGGAATAGAGAGTGGATTCTTGCCCGCTTAATTCAGCCTTGCTAAGAAGGTCCGTCCCCGTGGTCGCAATCCCAAAATGAGTCCCGAATTTCGCTAAATTTTCGGCGAGAAGGGCAATTGAGCCATCCCCTTGGCTCGAGGTCGAGGAAGGAAGCGAACTGGAGGCCGAAGAAGGGGGAACCGAGGAGGCCTCTCCGCACGAAGAAAGAAGCAATGTGGGGAGCAAGATTCCAAAAATGAAGGGGGTCTTTTTCATAAAAAAAGCCTAAGGCCATTATGGCCCTAGGCTAAGGAAGATACAATCGAAGAACCCTTATTTTTTCGAGGCAAAGAAAGCCTTCAAGGCTGCGACTTTGTCAAGGCGTTCCCACGGCAAATCGATATCGGGGCGGCCGAAGGGGCCGTAATTCGTGATATCGCGGTAACGCCAACTGGGTTTAGTGAGGCTCAGCTGTTCGATGATCGCGCCAGGCCGGCAATCGAAGAACTTATCGATCGCTTCGAGGATCACTTCATCCGAGTAGTGCTTGGTATGGAAAGTCGCGACTCCGATGCTCATCGGTTTCGCGACGCCAATCGCATAAGAAAGTTGAACTTCGAGCCGATCGGCCGCGCCAGCCGCCACCAAGTTCTTCGCGATGTAGCGGGCGTAGTAGGCTGCGCTCCGGTCCACCTTCGAAGGATCTTTGCCCGAGAAAGAGCCGCCGCCATGCCGGGCAGTTCCGCCATAGGTATCGACGATGAGCTTCCGACCGGTTAAACCCGTATCGCCCGCCGGCCCGCCTAAAACGAAACGGCCGGTCGGATTGATTAGGACTTTGAAGTCCGCGTTTAAGCCGAAAGATAACGCCACGGGGATCATGATTTGCTCATGGACGTACTTTTTGAAGGCGGCCATGTCGACGTCGGGATTGTGTTGAATCGACATCAGCATCGTGTCGATTTTGATGTGCTTGGGATCAGTGTAGTCGATCGTGACTTGGCTCTTCATATCCGGACGGGCCCCTTTAAATTCGCCCGACTTCCGAAGGGCGGTCGCGGTTCGGACCAGCTTATGGGCTAACGAAATCGCTAACGGCATATAACCGCTGCTTTCATTGGTGGCGTAGCCAAACATGAACCCTTGGTCGCCGGCTCCCATCTCCAACAAGGAACCGCGGTTCACTCCCATCGCGATATCGGGGGACTGTTCCTTCACCTTCACATCGATTTTGCAGGTGTCGCAGCCGATGCCGAGTTCTGGTGAAGTGTAACCGATGTCCCGCAAAACGCCGCGGGCGACCGCTTCATAATCGACTTTGCCTTTGCAGGTGATTTCCCCGCCGATCAGGATGTACTCAGTCGTCGCGAAGACTTCGCAGGCGACATGGCTCGAAGGATCGAGGGCCAAACAGGCATCCAAAATCGCGTCGGCGATCTGGTCGCAGACTTTGTCGGGGTGCCCTTCCGCAACCGACTCGCTGGTGAATAGGATCTTCTCTTGCTTCATAAATTAAGGTCTCCTTACCTTTATATAGGGTGTCTTAAGACGAAAAGGACCTCCCACTTTGTGGAAGGCACCCTAGATTCGTGCAAATTCCGTCCGGCATCGTTCTTCTAGTGGGCTAGAAGCTAGTGACGAGCACTTACCGCTATTGCGGAGTTGCTAGCCCCCTGGATAC
>MVZL01000104.1 GCA_002068375.1 Tenericutes bacterium ADurb.BinA155 | reverse complement strand
TGATTTTTTTCATGCTTTCCTTTCGTACCGCGCAACGCGGTATTTGATCGTGTCTGCTTCGTAGTGGCTGATTTCTTCTCGGCAACCGTTTTCGGTGAGGTAGATTTCGCCTCCCGTCAGCGGTGTCCAGTCGCTACCGTTCAGGCTCATTTCGACAATGTAAATCATAGTTTCACCTCATGCGCTTCAAGCGCCTCGAACTTTTTTAGCCGTGGGCAGTTCTTGGACATTTCTTCGGCCCGTTCCTTCGCGGTTTTGAGCGACAGGAAGCGGATTGCCTCCTCGATGATAGGGGACATATAATTCCTGCTCTCCCTAGCCGTGAGGTACACTTCGTCAGACCCGTCATAGGCGGAGACTAGATAGAACTTCGGGTATCTTTTCATCACGGGGTTCGAGGCTTCAAACGCTTTGACAATCATAAGCCCAACTCCTTCGCGGAGAACACGCGCCCCTCGACTAACCAGCCTCTAGGGAATCGGTCGATAGCGGTTCCGTAGTTGTTGACCCACAAAGGGTACTTTGGAATCGAATTGACCGATAGGCGGAAATAATACCCATTCACCTTCCGCCCGCGCTTCCACGCGAGTTTAAGAAGGTTTGCCAGTTGTTTGTCGGAAGTCACCTTCACGGCGTTGAACGGCGGTTGCTTCTTGCCGAAGAAAATCTCCCTATTTCGCTTCAGGCTCATCGGAGTCTCCTTTCAGGCAATGGAACGCCTCTTCGACCGCGCCGATCGTGGCGTTGTAGCAAAACCCCACGAACGCAACGATGAAGAACATTAGGAACAGGAACAAAAAGCAGAACGGATAGGACACGACCCACAAGACCTTCATAGCAGAATCTCCTTGTAAATCGGGAGTTTGAAGCCTTTGGTGAACTTCTCTCTGCAACTCTCCAACGTGAACGCTTCGCCTTCATCAAAGTCCGATTCGTTGTAGGTTCTCGAATCGTAGCCATACGAAGTCTTGAAGATGAAGGTCACGCCGCGGAAACCCAAAAGTTCGGCTGGCGTGATGGGCCTGTGGTCAACGGTATCATCGATGCGGTTCAACTGGACAACGCACTCCAGCTGGAGATACTGGTCTAGCGAGATGAACTGCGCCAATTCCTCTTTGTAGCAGTAAACGCAGGCGATGGTCGAGCCGTCCTTGGCGATTAACTTGAAAGTCTCTCTCATAATTTGCCTCCTTGCTCTCGATTCTTCCGCACGGCTTGCAACGTGCCTTGGCTGATTAAGGAAGCCCCGAAGGGCTTTATTTTTTGATTGTGACGATCAACCCGAAGTTCGAGGACTGAACCAACGCGACTTTGTGCTTCGCGTAATCTTTAAAATCGGGGTAATTGCGAACGTTGGCAACGGTGTCATTCGTATAAACCAACTCCGCAGAAGTCTTGCTCTTGTCCAAGAACAACGTAATGTTTTCGTTGCCCTTGGTTACGGATAATAAACTTTCTAAGTTCATGTTGTTTGCCTCCTTGATGAACAACACTATTGTATCAAAACTTATTAAGATTTAAACGATAATTTTAATAATTTTTGTTACGTTGTATAAAAAGCGTTAAGAAAGCACGATGATTGCTACTAAACCGCCAATGAACAAAGCGAGCAAAAACGCGATTAGGACAAGCCAAAGGACGATACCTACTTTCCACGCGTTGCCGTAATCTTCGTTCATAGGTAATTCCTGTGGAAGATTTTGAGCCAGTCCTCATCGGGATAGGCTTTCAAAAACTTCGCCTGCGCCTTTCTCCGCAGGTCGTCAGTCATCGCCCTAGAATCTTTCGAGAAATGCAGTTTGTCGTGGCAAGTCCTGCAGAGGGGGACGACCAAGCCGTACTCGGTGGACTTGTCCCTAGTCGCGCCCCCCATGATATGGTGAATCTCTAGGTTCTCGGTCGAACCGCACAAATAGCACCGCGTGAAATCCTGGGTCATTATGCTTTTCATAGTTTCGCCATGAAGCAACGCAGTTTCGTTTCGTTGGCCTCATAGTCCCCTTTCTGCATGGTAGCAAAGGAAAGTTCCAGCAAGTCTTTAGAGGCGTTTGGCTTGACGATCGAACGGAACGCTTCTTCGCTTTGGAAGAAATCTTCGTGAACGGCTTTTTGCGCGTATGCGCTTATAACTACTTCGTTATCCGTAGTCTTTAAGACTTCTTCTCCTTTACTTGCTTTACTTATACTAGACTTACTTATACTAACTTCTACTAACTTGGGTTGACAAAATGTTGACATTTTGTTGACATCGACATTTTCTTCGATAGCGACTGGGTTTTTGTAATCCTTGTTCAATCCAGTGTCCGAAATGAGCGAAACGAGGGGTTTGCCCTTCTTCGGGTCGTCCGTGTATGAGCCGTCAGGCTTCACGGTGAGCGAGGCCTCCAAGTCCGTCCATTGCGTTCTTTTGAAGTGGTCGGGGGCGATATAATTCTCTTGGAACCAGTGCTTGATGACGATGACCCCTTCCTTCATCGGCAAAATAAACCTTTTCCCCATGAGGATTTTAAGGTCGTCAGCCGAGGCGTTGCTTTTGAATTGGGCGGTTTTGACGCTCGCGACGAATCCCTCGTCATCGGCCTCTAGCACAAGTCGGAAATAAAGCGCTTGGGCGCTCGCTGGCATATCGGTGAAAAAAGAGGTGTCGGCAACCTCTTTGCTAATCATTCGCCTATTCGCCATTATTCGGCCCCCTCAAAATACTTCTCGATTTTCGCCACGATTCTTTTGGAAGGGCAGTGGCGGTTTCGGCATACCAAGAACAACTCCTGCTTTTGGATTCCGATCGAGTCGGCAAGTTTGGCGTAGGAGAGTTTGTTCTCTTTCATGTATCGGACAATCGAAAGACCCAGTCGGCGAGAGGCCGTCCGATAATCGTCTCGGGCGGACTCGCTTTCCTCGACTGCCAAACGGTATTTGGACACGCAATTCATCACTTCGTTCATAAATCTCCTTAGAAGGGCAGTTTGTCCTCATCGACCGGCGACTGGTCTTTTGCCATGGCCTTGATATCGTCCTCCTCTTTCTGCAAAGTCAGTTTGAGGTTTCCCAGCACCGCTTGCAGGATTTTGGGGTCGGTGATTTCGGCGATCGAATCGGCGTTGTGCTTTTTGAGCCAGTCGATGAACTTGACCGTGTTTGCAGGGTTAAGTTTCGCAACAACGTCCTTGATTTGCTTTTGCAATTCGGTCGCTGGGTCGTTTTTCGGGGCGATAGGAGCGTTTCCCTCATTGGATTGAGGGATTGAGCCGTCACTAGGCAAATCTTCGCCAGCGTAGAGTTCTAAGCCCAATCCGAACATGGCGAGGTTCTTGACGAGGCAACGCATGATTGCCTTGTTGATATCGAACATGGTAGCCGAATCCACGCTCCGCTTGCCGTTCTTCGTCTGATATTCGTAGGGGTGGTCGAGCATGGCGTTGTTGTTGCCGTCCATGACGGGGAGCCACATTTCGTGGGTTTCGTTTTGGATAGTGACTTTCGTCATCACCAAGTAACCTGCTTTCGGGTCGTAGTGGTACGGCACTCCGTTGAATCGCTCGATTTCATAGGAGCAGTCGGGGAACTGGTTTCGGGCGTATGCCCAAGCCCAAGCCCATGAGAGGTAACTAAGGCTCGGGCCGTAGTTGCTCTTCTTCTGCTCAACGTGTTCGTCAATATCGACTTTCGACAATAATTGATAGGTGTCGCTCATAAGATTTCCTCCTTGAAATCCTTGTCCTTGACCCAGCCATGCTCGGCAAATAGTTTTTCGGCTTGCGCGATCTTCTCGCCCTCGAATACGAACGTGGCGACTTTGCCAACGGCCTTTTGGCGCTTCAAGGAATTTTGGATATTCTCTTTAAGCACCGCCTCCAAAGCCTCGTTGGTTAGGTTGTAGTAGGACGGAAGGTAGACTTCCTCGAACTTGGGGGCTTCGCCGTCCAGCGAGCCGTCTTGAAGCAATGAGCCTAAGACCTTGGAGTAAATCTCCTTGGCTTTGTCGGCTCGGCTCTGCTTCTTCACGTTCAAGACTTCCGATTGGTAGTCCTTGATTTGCTTGCCGAACTCGTTTAGAAGGGTAACGATAGGCTTCACCGCGACTTCGAGCGAGTCAACGTATGGTTGCTCGGCGCTCGCCAGTTTCTCGCTATAATCGTTGAATGTCTTGCGGAGTTTGGTGATTTCCTTAACGCATAATTTCTCGTTCTCGGGCGTGGGCTTCACGGCTCGGGCGTTCTCGATTTCGAGTTTGAGGGTATCTTCGAGAAGTTTTAAGTCCGCTTCGAGGGAATAACCCTTCGCGGTTTCTAAGATGACGATTTCGTTCATTCGGATTGCCTCCTTAATGCAATTTCCTTGATTGTCGTGTCAACTTTTTCGGATAGGCGGTCGCCAGTTCCTTTAGGGCTTCGACTGGAAGCCCCATGAAACTGGACAACCTGTAATAGATTCTGTCGCTCGGTTTATACCCCCTTCCTATGTTTCGTAATTCAGCCATGGTTATGCCTGCGTAAAGGCAGAACGATTCCTTGCTCATGTGGGCGCACCCCTTGCGGAAGTTGCGAACCGTGTCGGCTAATGTTTCCATTAAGCCTCCACGAACTTCAACGGGAA
>MVZL01000103.1 GCA_002068375.1 Tenericutes bacterium ADurb.BinA155 | reverse complement strand
TCTTCATTTCGTAATAGAGGTCGTTGCCTTCGCGGGAACGTTCGCCGATCCCGGCGAAGACCGAGATGCCATGGTGTTCGGACGCGATATTGAAAATGAGTTCCTGAATGAGGACGGTCTTGCCGACGCCGGCGCCGCCGAATAAGCCGATCTTGCCGCCTTTCACATACGGGCAAAGCAAATCGATGACCTTGATGCCGGTCTCGAGGATTTCGTGGCTGACTTTTTGTTCGGCGTAAGTGGGCGCGGCCCGGTGGATCGGCCGATGCTCCGACTTCGAGAAATCGCCGCCGAGACCATCGATCGGTTCGCCTAAGACGTTGAACATCCGTCCGAGAGTTTCCGGACCGACCGGGACTTCGATCGGGTGTTCGGTATTGAGGACTTTTAAGCCGCGGACGAGCCCATCGGTCGGGCCCATGGCGACGCAGCGGACCACATCGTCGCCGATATGCTGCATGACTTCGACGGTTAAGGTTTTCCCTTCGCCGAGCTCGACCTTTAAGGCGGTCAAGATCTCGGGGAGGTGCTTATCTTCGTAGCGGACATCGACGACGGGGCCGACCGCTTCGACGATGACGCCGGTGAGTTCGGCTTCTTTTTCTTTTTCGTTCATCTTTTTTCCTCCTTATTGTTGGGCGTTAGCGCCGCTAACGACCTCGGTGATTTGCTGAGTGATGGCATTCTGACGGGCTTTGTTGTATTCGACCGTGAGCTTATCGAGCAGCTCATCGGCGTTATCATTCGCGCTATCCATCGCGGTCCGGCGCGAAGCTTGCTCGCTCAATTCCGCTTCGACGAGTTTGCTATAGAAGACGGATGCGAGGTAATAGGGCATTAAGCTATGGATCATCTGGCGGGCCGAAGGCTCATAGATCGGCGGGCAATAGGCTTCTTCGGGATCCGGGGTATAGGTGAGGGCGACGGGGAGCATCTGATAGGTGGTCGGCAGAAAGTTCAGCGAATTGATGTATTTGGTGTAGACCAAGATGATCTTTTGGTAACGGCCGTCATTGAATTGATCCTTGATCTGCTGGGCCATCTTTTCGATCGCGGCGGCTTCGGTCGAGAGGTTCAGCTCGGCGTAGCTGGTGGTGAGCCGCTGATACTTCTCATCGTGCTGGAAATGGGCAAGGCCCTTGCTTCCGATCGGGGCGATCGTGTCATTCGGGGTGATCAATGTATCGACGTACTTAAAAAGGGCGTTGTTGTAGCCGGCGCATAGGCCAAGATTCGAGGTGATCACGATATAAAGATTGCCGCGGGCATTCGGGTTCAGTTTGCCATAGTGGGTTCCCGCTTGTTCATCGTGGGCGAAAAGATCGGCCATCTGCTTTTCGATCTCGGAGGCGAAATAGGAGTTTTGATCCATCGCATCCTTGAACTTTTTGAGCTTGACCGTCGCCACCATCTCCATGGCTTTTGTGATCTTCTGGGTGGATTTCACCGAGAGGATCCGGTGTTTGGTTTTGTTGAGCCCGAGCGACATGTTCGTTATTTCCTCGTGGCGACAAACTCCGTGATCGCGGCTTTTAAGCTCGCGGTCAACGTCTCATCGAAGGCCCGCTTCTCATCGAGGGTCTTGATGATGTCCGGATGATTGGTCTCGACGTAGCCGTCCATCTTCTCGAGATAGCTTTGGACTTCGGGGACCGGGACCGCGTCGAGGAAGCCGTTCTTCACGGCGAAGAGCTCGACGATCTGGCGCGACATCGGATAAGGATGGTATTGCTTTTGCTTTAAGGTCTCCATTAAGACCGCGCCGTGGGTCAAGATCTTCTTGGTCGCGGGATCGAGGTCGGAACCAAATTGCGAGAAGGAAAGCAATTCGTTATAGCTGGCGAGCTCGATTTTGAGCGACCCGGCGACTTGCTTCATCGCCTTATACTGGGCGGAGGAGCCGACCCGGGAGACCGAGAAGCCCGAATCGATGGCCGGACGTTGACCGGCGTTGAAATAGTCGACCAAAAGGAAGATTTGGCCATCGGTGATCGAAATCACGTTGGTCGGAATGTAGGCGGAAATATCGCCAGCCTGGGTCTCCACGATCGGAAGGGCGGTAATCGAACCTCCCCCATGCTCGGCGTTAAGACGGCACGCCCGCTCCAATAAGCGGGAATGGAGATAGAAAATATCGCCCGGATAGGCCTCACGGCCCGGGGAACGTTTGAGGAGTAAGGATAACGTGCGATAAGCGACCGCGTGTTTGCTGAGGTCATCGAAGACGATGAGGACGTCTTGGCCCTGTTCCATCCATTCCTCCGCGATCGCCATCCCGGCGAAGGGGGCGATGTATTGAAGCGGAGCCGATTCGCTGGCCGAGGCCGAAACGACGGTCACATAACTGAAGCAATTCTTGGCTTGGAGGGTCTCCACTAAGGAAGCGACCGAGCTATTCTTTTGGCCGATCGCGACATAGACGCATTTCACGCCGGTCCCTTTTTGATTCATGATCGTATCGACCGCGATCGCGGTTTTGCCGGTCTGACGGTCGCCGATGATCAGTTCCCGTTGACCGCGGCCAATCGGGATCATCGCATCGATCGCTTTGATGCCGGTTTGAAGCGGCGTATCGACGGATTTCCGGGTCATGACCCCCGGAGCGATCCGCTCAATCGGGCGGGTCTTGGTATAAGAAATCGGGCCTTTATCATCGATCGGCTGGCCTAAGGCGTTCACGACGCGGCCAAGCAGCCCATCGCCAACCGGGACTTCCACCACTTTGTGAGTCCGTTTGACCGTATCGCCTTCTTCGATCACGACGTCGGAGCCC
Organism: Tenericutes bacterium ADurb.BinA155; assembly: GCA_002068375.1. Next base: position 1,852 of record MVZL01000103.1, on the reverse strand, counting down.
AAAATCACCGCGCCGACATCATCGCTATCGAGGTTCATCACCATGCCATAGACATCATGCGGGAAAACCAGGAGTTCGCCGAGCATCGCTTTATCGAGGCCATAGCAAAGGGCGATCCCATCGCCGACCGAGATCACGGTTCCGACATCATCGGTTTCGAGTTGGCTCTCGTAACCTTTGATTTGCGCCTTGATTAAGGCTGAGATTTCCGAACTATCGATTTTCATGCGTTGCCTCCGTTCAGTAATGTTTTCCGTAAATCGAAGAGGCGGTTCCGTAAGGTTCCGTCATAGACTTTGCCCCCGAGGGCGACCTTGACTCCGCCTAAAAGCGAAGGGTCGACCACTTGGGTCAGCGAGATCTTCTTTTGAAGTTTGCTGCTTAGAGCTTCTTCAATCCGGGTTACGCTAGTTTCATCCAGGCGGATCGCGCTATAGAGCACGCCCTCATCGACCCCGAGGCTCGCATTCACTAAGGAAGCGAAGGCCGCGGCGACATCGGAGAAATGATCGATCCGATGATGGTCGATTAAGACCTTGATGAAATCGCAAAGATAAGGGAGATTGAAGGAGCTAAAGACCGCTACGACGCTCGCATGAAGATCTTTTTTATCGACGGTGTAGCTGCTTAAGAGTTTCTGGTATTCCGGCTGCTCGATGAAAATCCGGTCGATCGAGCGGATTGCGGAAAGGTATTGGTCGAGCGGGCGCTTGCTGGAAGAAGCGAGTTCGTAGAAAGCGGTCGCGTAATTCACGTAAACGTTATCCATTATTTCCTCGCTCCTTTCTCATCGAGATCCTTCACGAAATCGCTAACGAGCCGGGCGTTATCCTTGCTATCGACCTCACGGCCGAGCACTTGGGAGGACGCGGAAATCGCCACTTCGACGATCTGCTGATGGATCTCGTCTTGGCTCTTCTTTTTGGCGGCGGCGATGTCTTGATCGGCTTTTTGCTTTTCGAGAATCGCGTCTTCTTTGGCTTTCGCCACGATCGCGGCCGCTTCTTTATCGGCTTGGGCTTTCGCGCTCGTGATGATCGCGGCCGCCTGCTGCTTCGAAGCGTCGATATTTTGGGCGCTTAGTTTCGCATTCCGTTCCGCGATCGCTTTCTGATCTTCGGAATCCCGGAGGTTATGCTCAACATAGTCCTTGCGGGCTTTGATGAGCTTTTTGATGCGCTTATAGCCCAAGAAATAAACGATGAGCAGCAAAACGATGAACGCCAAAAACTGAACCAGGAAGTCCCAGAAATTTGGAAAGAGCTTTTGTAAGAAGGTGCTATCCTGGAACGGACTGGACGAGTCGTCGAAGATGAGGAAGAAAGGCAAATTCACTGCGCTGCCTCAGTCCTCAGGAAACCTTGCCGCCAAGGACGAAGATGATGAGAATCGAGACCAGCAAGGCGTAAATGGCACAGGATTCATCCAAAGCGACGGCGAGAATCATCGTGCTATTGAGCATCGAGTGCTTCTCGGGGTTGCGGGTCATGCCATCGATGGCGTGGCAGCAAATCCAAGCTTCACCGAAGGAGCTGGCCATGCCAGTCCAAACCGAGAAGGCCGCCGCGAAGGCGAGCATCCCGAGCTGGCTCTTGCCGCTATCGGTGGATGCGGCGGAGCTGGCGGCGCTGGTGGCAGCCGCCAAAAGATTGAAGAAATTAACCATATGTTTTCCTCCTTATATGGTCGCGTTGTTCTCGACGGGGCGGGTCACTTGGCCCTCCACGCCCATCGCGTCTTCGTGAACCGGTCTTTCCTGGGCGATCCACACGGCGTTAAGGCTTGCAAAAACCAGGGTTTGGATGAACCCTGAGAACAACCCAAAGTAGAGATTGAGCACCCCGATCGGAAT
>MVZL01000102.1 GCA_002068375.1 Tenericutes bacterium ADurb.BinA155 | reverse complement strand
ACCAGCTTCGAAGTCACGATCGATGGCCAAAATGAGTTCATCCCCTTATTGAAAGGCGACCACGCTCTCGCGGCCAAAACGGTTCCGGAGAATTATTGCGAAATGACGGGGACCACGGTCACGTTCTTGATGACCCTGACCCCAGCCGAAGGTTGGCCAACGCTTCAAGCGAGCACTTTAACCGTCCCCGATTCGAACATCCTGTACTGTAACGATACTCCCCTGGCCGGACTTGCCTGCACGATCGCTTCGCCTTTAACCGGAAAGTCCGTTCAAATCGATATCCCGTACTATGTGACCACGGGTGATGACGCCAACCCCAATAGCTATTATGATTACAGTAGTAACTTTTTCTTACGTTACGGCAAACAACGGGGCGGGTTTTTCAAGCCGGGATCCTATCCCCTTCAATTCGTCTTCGATGCCTATAATCACTCTGACCGTTCGGGCTACACTTTGAAAATGCTGCCGAATGTCAATCTCGTTGAAGGGATCACCTTCTCCGAGCCCACGTGGGATGGTGGAGTCGTCATGACCATCGCGGAAGGGGCAAAGTTGCTGAACACCTCGGCTGATCTTCTGGCGGCCTACTATTTGCCCAGCGACCCCAGCAAATACACGCGCAGCCACGTTTTCTATTTGGCTTTGGCCTAAACGGAATAACCCTATCTTTTCTCGGGTCTTTTTCAATAAAATCATCTTTTTTTCGCCCTGCAACAAAGGGGTTGCTAGGGCTTTTTTCTTATCGTATTTATGATGGGGGTATCCGGAAAAGAAACGCAGCTCGTTTCTTGAGATGCATCTCCTTAACAAGCCTTCGGAATAGCCGAAGACCAAGGAGACAAATTCTATGACGTTAATGCCGATCAAAAAGAGCATTGTGATTCTGCGCATGCTCGACATCTTCCTTGATGAAGGTGTCCTCACCAAAGAACAAATCCTTTCGAGTGTCGATATGAGCGAGATCTCGTTCAAACGCTACATCGGGGAGATCCGGGACTACCTCCGCTTCTACCATCCGAGTTGGCAGGTCCGCTTTAAACGCAGCAACTATACCTACGTCCTTGATAAGGGGAATGCCGCCCCAAACGCCTAAGCGCTTCTTTGCGCTTCCCTCTTTGAACTCTATCTTGGCGTTTCCTTAAAGCTCCTATTTCCTTACGGAATCCTTTAAGGCCGCGCTCCCTAAGAAAGGAAAGGTGCCCTCCGCGGCGCGCTTTCAGCATGAGCAATAAAAGGCTATCCAATGTCTCGGTTTTGAGGATTATCTCCTTCATCTCCGTCTTCTTCTTTCACTCGTTCTTTTTTGGGACGGCGAAGATGGCGGGGGTGAATATCCTGATGCTGCTCTCTTCGGCGGTCCAGGTCTTCCTTTTCATCTCGGGGTTTCTTTACTCGCAGCGGAATGTCTGGCGGAAGGGGTTCTTGCTGAAGGAGTTTAAGAAGATCGCCTACCCATGCTTAGGGCTTCTTGGGGTTTTAGCCTTCGCGGACTTCCTCATGATGGTCTTCACCAAGAACGAGATCTCTTGGGATGCCTATTGGTGGACCTTTGGCTCGAAGGATACCGACGGGGATTACGCCGCGCAATTTGGGAACCTCTGGTATATCCCGTGCTTGCTGATCTGCTACCTGATGCTTCCTTTCTTGCAATGGGTCCGGGCGAAAGCCGGGATCAAAGGGCTCCTCATCCTCTTTATCGTCGAGACGATCTTAGAAGGGATCGCGATCCGGATCTTCTTTGAGCCCCAGGTGGGTTTTCCCTTCATCGCGGGGTATTTAGTGGGCTCCGCCGAATTCGAGGGGATGAGCGATCCCAAGGTTCCTCCAAAGTGGTACTGGTACGTTTGGCCGATCTTCGGAAGCGCGGTCGCGGTGACGGGCTGGCTCACCTTAGGGCCGGCGTATCAAGCCACCACGGGCTTTTGGAGCGAAATCCTCCATTGGGGTTCAAGTTTGACCCAAGGGTTCGTTGGGATCTTCGTCGCGTTAACGCTCTTACGGGCCTTCCGGTGGCTCAATGCCTATCCCGAGCCAAAGGCTCTCCGTTTCTTTGGGGGCTTAACTTTCTGGCTCTATTTGGTCCACGAGAGCTTCATGTGCGGTTGCTTTGATTTGCTCCATGATTGCCCCAGTTGGGGACTAGGGGTACTAAGCGCTTTTACCGCGACGGTTCTAGCGGCCTTAGCCTTTTCCTTCCTTCAAAGCGGGCTTCGCCATTATGGGAGGACCCCAAAAGTCCTCACCCTGGCTTATCGGTCCTAACAAAGTACGCTTTCTTTCCCTCATGGCCTGATTCTAAGGTAAAATAATAATCAATCTGTCGTTTCGTTATGTTGAAGGCTATCGGGGGTTCTTTTCTCCGGGTAGCCGATGAAAGGAGAGCAAAGCCCCTTTATGAATGCTAGGCGTTATCTTAACGTCTCCTTCTTACGGATCTTTGCTTTCCTTTCGGTCTTTTTATTCCATTGCTTCTTTTTTACGGATCAGGGCACCCATGAAGGGAGCCCTCTTATCCTCCTTAGCGTGGGGGTTCAGTCTTTCTTATTCCTTTCAGGCTTCTTAAATTCCAAGAAGGATGCCTCCAAAGCTTCCTTCTTCATGAAAGAGATCAAACGGATCGGCTTACCTTGCTTTTATTTTCTCATCATCCTTGCCCTCATCGATTTCCTGGTCTTATGGGCTTCTGGCCAACCGATCACTTGGTCTTCCTATTGGTGGACCTTCGGGTCCAACGATAACGACGGAGGCTATATCGCCCAGTTTGGGAACCTTTGGTATATCCCATGCTTATTCCTTTGTTACCTTAGCTTGCCTTTATTGCAGGGGATCCGAAAGAAAACCAAGATCAAAGGATTGGGGATTCTTCTGGTCTTAGTGATCATTGCTGAAGGCGTCTTCATCCGTTTCTTCAAGGAACCCCCGTTCCTCTTCCCTTTCATCGCGGGTTATCTCGTCGGTTCCATCGATTTTGAAGGGGAGGTCGATCCTTCACGCCATAAGAACCTCATTTGGTATTTGCTTCCTCTCACTGGGAGCGCGCTCCTCTTCCTTCTTTGGATGGCGATTAGTCCGCTTTATCCAAGAGCCTCGGCGAGCACCCAAGAGAACCTTGGGGTCTTCTTTAGCCTTACTAAAGGGGCCTTAGGAGTGAGCTTGGCTCTCAGCTTCCTTCGGGCCTTCCGGTGGCTCAATGCTTATCGGGAACCTAAGGTTCTTCATGACCTTAGCAATCTCACCTTCTGGCTTTATCTCGTGAATGAAACCTTCATGTGCGGATGCTTCGATCTTCTTCATCGTTATAGTAGTTTCCCCTTTGGAATCTTCGTTACCTTCGTAGCCACCTTTGTTAGTGCGGCCACCTTCGCCTTTTTGGAGAAGCAGTCAAAGCGGTGGCAACTTAGTCCCGCGAGCTTAAGGTTACTCTACCGATAACCCCTAAAATTTAGAGAACTCAGAATAAACGTCAACGCGATATCTTTTTGCTACGGCTAGAAATAAAGGACGTTCTTCTTCCTCATGAACCCATCCAAAAGCCTTTTTGATCCCTTGCGAGGGGTGGATTGCCAGGCCAAAAACAGTAAAGGGTCAGTTGTGGTACTTTTTGCTCTCTCCGCTATTTTTTATACTTTTGTAAGTTTAAAAATTCATCAGCGAATCGCTCCACGTCACCGCGAAGCAGAGCATCATCGTGATCTCAGTCCGAATATTGACCCTAGGGGGGTCTATTTTATGGAACGAAAACTTTTGCTTGTCTTAGGGGCTTGCATGGCGATGAGTTTATCCGCTTGCAGCTTCGACCTTGCTGGGAACTCCTCGGTGGGTTCCTCATCCGGCGCCCATTCGAACGTCTCTTCAAATAGCAGCAGTGGAGCACAAACCTCTTCATCTGCCTCTTCGGTCGACCCCACGATTGCGGCGGCCGCTGCGGCGGTTAAGACTGAGTATCATGTTGAACCATTCAAACAATGCAAAAATCAGTCCGGTGAGGCAATGCCTTATGTTGTTACGTCGGCCACGACGGCCGATGGCAAGGACCAATATCAGCTTTATGCCGGCGTGGTCCGCCGGGTCCCTGTTCAAATCACAGGGAACTATACGACCCAGGTTAGATTGACCAACTTCACCATCAAATTTGAGACTAAAGATTATTCGTACGTAGAAAACGAAAACGCGGACACTCTTAGCAAATATTCGCACATTTGGTCGACCACTTCAGGAAGTACCACCTATGCCACAGACACTCACACGGACACGAATTGCTCCGTTTCCTTAAATGCAGGCGTAGAAGCGGGCGGTTATCTTACCGTCGGGGGATCTGCTTCAAGTGGCCGTGCGGATTACTCAGGCATTACTTCGAGCCAGTCGAAATCTTGGTCTTACGGGAATGATTCAAGCAGCTATCACACCCATGAAACTTTCAGTAAAGTCATCCAGGAGCATTCGTTTTCAAAAAGCATCGAATTTACACTTCCTGAAGTTGAGCCCGGAGTTTATCGTTACGGAACCTTTGTCGATTGTGATCTTTATTATTATGCACAGGTTTACGTCAAAGACTCTATTCTCGTTGTTGATGACATCTCTACTCAACTGTCTCCTATTTTGGCAAGCACGGTGCAAGGATTGGACTATATCGGCGG
>MVZL01000101.1 GCA_002068375.1 Tenericutes bacterium ADurb.BinA155 | reverse complement strand
GGAACCTTCAATAGCGACGCCTCAGCGACGTTTGCCACTTATTCTTCCCAAGGCGGATCGAGCGTAGGATCCGGTTCTTTGAAGACCGACGTTACCCAAGCCTTAGCTGCGGGATCGAATTACATCGAGATTACTTTTAACGCCAAAGCCGCGGGTGAAGCGGTTGATATTACGACCCTGACGCTAAACTGGGCGTGCTGAGTCTCCTTTGATCCTCGGCCCGAAGAAGAACCTGTCATTCCCTCTTCGGGCTTTTTTGTTTCTTCCTCTTTTAGCGGTTTCTTATTTCTTGCTCGGTTATACTCAAAAAAGTAGTGATCCTTTGGAGGATTCCCCTTTATGAAGAACGCCCGTTCCATCATCCTCATGAGTTCCTTTGTTGGACTCTTACTTCCCTTATCCTCTTGCGGGAGTGGCCTCTCTTCAAGCGAAGGCCGAAAGGTCGCGAGTTCGATCATCGCTCTTCACCAAACGGAGATCGCTTCAGGCGACTATACCCTCGGGAGTGAGGGCTGGAGTAGCCGCGATGAAGTTCGGGTCCAGTATACCGATGACTCTTCCTCGATCCAACAGCATACTTTCCTCAACGATACGGCGGTGGTTCCGAATGAATTCTTCACCCAAACCAGCACGGCGGATGGGGTGACCTCCACGAAAAGGCTCTACCACGTGGGGGAACATTATTACCAAGAGATCGGAACTGAGGGTTATGAGATCAGTTCCGCCCGGTTCTTTGGCTTATTTAAGGGCCAATGGAATGAAGGAGGGAAGACCTATTCCGATCACGATGACTTCTATTCGGAGATTTCATACTCCTCGGGCTTTTATTACCTTCAGACTCTCGCGGCGTTATTAGCCTTACCCGAAGGAACGGCCTATTCGCAAACTCAACTGACGTACTTACATGCCTACCCCGCGGAGTTCCGTTGGACCCCAATTTCAACGGATGGAGCGAATAACCTCGTCTTTTCATTCCACCGGGTCGATGGGGTGAATTTGGCTTCTTCCTTTCTTACGAGTTACCATGATGATTCGACCGTGACGATCAAAGAGGGCTTCCCCTCTTCCGCGAAGAACACCTATGGGTATCGGTTTGGCAGGGGTTTAGTTGAAGGCGTAGAAACGCAGAGCTTCTCCTTTACCACCCCAAGCTTCACCCCGCCTTCGTCCTTACCGAGTGCTTCTTACCAAAGTAGCAGCCGCAGTTACTAGATCATGCCGCCCGAAGAAGAACCTAGCGTCCCTCTTCGGGCTTTTGATTGAAGCTTCAGAAGTTGCACTTCATTGAAGGGCAATAGTTGCACTTTATATTGAAACAAAAAGTGCAATCTTTTAAATAAGACGATGGAAAGCTTAAAAGAACTCCGAAAGACTTGTCTCCTCACCCAAGCCGAAGTGGCCGCGGGGGCTCACATGCCCTTAAGGACCTACAAGAACTATGAGAATGACCCGAAGAAGCAAGGGAGCATCAAATACCTCTACCTCCGGGATTATTTGTTAAAATTAAATCGCCTCGATGAGTCGCACGGAGTTCTCTCGAGGGAGGCGATTGCCCGTTTAAGCGGTCCGATCTTCAAACGATATGGCGTTTCCTTTGCCTATCTTTTCGGGTCTTACGCCCGGAAAGAAGCCAAGGAAACGAGCGACATCGACTTTCTCGTTTCCCCGCTTTCGAGCGGATTATCTTATTTCGCGTTAGCGGAAGAGCTGCGGGAGAGTCTTCATAAGAAGATCGACCTTCTCGATACCTGGCAATTGAACGATAACCCTGAACTCCTGAACAACGTCTTAAAGGACGGAGTGAGGATCGATCGTGAACAATGATCAAAGCCGATTACAGACGATTTTAGATCCGATTTCTTTTATGAAGGCTAAAGGGGATTACACGATTCTTTACCATACCTTAAGCGTCGAGTTAGTGGACGTGGCGGTTCTTCTCGAATCTTGTCGAGACTAAGGGGAACTTCAACGATACCTAGAATTGTACAAAAGGATTCATTAACAAATACATCCGTGCTAATATAGGTACATGATTATCTTGCCGGTCCTCTTTACCTACGAGGATGTTAAAACGACGTTTCCTCACCGTAAGACCTATGAGAGTTTTCTTGCTCGGGGCCTAAAAAACGGTCGGATCTCCCAGATTCGCAAAGGACTCTATAGCCCGAATGACCCTTCCTCGGGGCTGCCGTTAGCGGATAAATTCCAAATCGCCTGCCGCTTGAGCCCAACCGCTTTTTTGGATTACCATCTCGCCCTCGAGTACTATGGCCTAGCGGAGCAATCCTTTGTTTCGGAAGCGGCGGTGGCTTCGCTAACCCGGTTCCGGAGCTTTTCTTTTGGTGAGGTCTCTTACCGCTACATCCCGAGTCATGAGGCCGCGGAGATCCATCTTCGGATGGCCGAAGAAGGAATCCGCGTCGTGAGCAAGGAGCGGCTTCTTGTGGATGGAGCGGATCGGCTTGATCTCGTCGGGGGATATGAAGAATTGACTCAGGCGGTTGCTTCCTTAGGTGAGGTTTCCATCCCCACTGTTCTTTCTTTGCTCCGCGCCCGGGGCGAAGCTTTTCTTTTTCTCAAGGTCGGTTATCTTTTACAAAACTATTATTCGGGCAAGATCGATTGCTCCTTTTTAGAAGAATGTCGATCGTATCGCTCCTCCAAAAAATATTATTTTGGGGCTAAACCCGGTTTTGGGGCCTATATAAAAGAGTGGAACCTGATCGTTCCCCACCCTTTGAAAGGCACCCCAAATGTCCTATTCTAAACAATACGTTGAATCCCTTTCGTCAAAGCATCACTTTTTGAAGGGAAACTTCGAGAAGCTTCTCCGTCTTCTCGAAGCCATTGATTTTATTTCTTCCGATCCTTTTCTTGCCCCAAGGCTGGTGCCTAAGGGCGGAACGGCAATCCACTTGATTTACGCTGGCCTCCCCCGGCTTTCGGTTGATATCGATCTTGATTACATCGGCTCTTTCGACCTCAAAGAAACCCAAAAAGAGCGTTTAAAGATCCTCAACTTGATGGAGCGGCACCTTACGAGTAATGGCTATTCGCTTTCTCCGGAAGGGCGATCTTATTTTGCATGATCTTCCCAAAAATAAGATATTTCTTGCGGAATAGCCCATCTTCTTTTCGCAAGAAAAATACCAAAATCGGACCCGGAAGTTCGTCAAAGACAAGCCCTAATTATTCGGGATATTTGTAAAGCCTAATTCCGCGATGATTTGTTCATGGTGCACAATGTTCCAAAAGCCGAGAAAAAAGATTCGTCAATCATAAAGCAAGTCATCAACGGACCGATCGGCCTTATTGCTACAAATTACCATATTTACAATTAAAATAAATCATTGAAGAAAAAGGCGTTTTCTTTTAACCTATAAATGAAGAAATTCACCGCGATATCAGGGATTTAGGGGTTCCGGAAAATCGGTGAAACCTCGACGGACCTTTTGCTGAGGTCCTCTTCTTGGTTTTATAGGTTAGAAACCCCTAGGTTCATCCATCGATGGAAACGAAGCTTCGAAACGACACCGTCAATTCTTTCGTTATGAAGAAAAGAGGGCCTCGTTTCAATCCGTAAGACGGAAAAGGGAGGTCTTCTTATGAAGGCAAAGTCGAGCGTATTTTTAGGAGGGGCCATCGCGGTAGCGTTAGGGCTCGGGATCTTAGGGGTGGTGGGAGGACAACCTGCCAAAGAAGTAGGGGCCGCAGTAGGGGACAAAATCAAGACGGCGTCGACTTCAGACATCGTTGGATCATCAGGAACAACTTACCAAGCTTATACCACCACGGATTGGACCCTTACTTATGGCGGCGGCGGCGGTTCGGCCGGCACGAGTTCAAAACGTTTTAGCGGATGTACCTTAGCCTCATATGCCAAATACGCGGATGGAACAACGATTAAAAAGACTGATACGGCTTTTGCCATTGCAAGCAATGTTGCTTTTGCCAAAGCAGGAAAACTCGAACTGAAATATACTGACGGATCCAGCACAGACAAGGGATCGATGTATCTTCTTAGCTCTACCGATAATAGTACTTTCTCTTTTGTTACATTAACGGCCGGAACCCAAGGAATGTCTATTCCATCAACAAACACGTCTTATACGATGAGTTGGGCGGCTTCATCGGCTTCGTCCTATTACGCGATTGTTATTAAATCTTCATTAACCTCTGCGGGCAACTGGAGATACAGCGGTCTCACTGCCGACTTCCTTGAAGGCGCGACCGATCCTTCCATTGTGATTACGGGGGCTGATTCGATTTTGGCTCCGAATAGCGTGGCTTATTCGGCTGATGCAGCCGGAACCACCTGGTCTTTGGCTAATGCCAATCCAGCGGGTTGCGCAACGATTAGCGGCGCGACCGTTACTGGCGTGAGCGCTGGTACGGTTGATCTTGTCGCCAAAGCTACCGGTTACGCGGATACTACGAAGAAATTGACGATCACCGAAACGAGTGTCGCCATTGATCCCACGAGCGTGAGCTTAGCGACTGGAGGAGCCGAGGCCATGCTTGAGGCGAAGCCCAATGGATTTACTCCGACTTCCTATGCTTGGTCGCTTTCTGCCGTCAGCCCCGAAGGCTGTGTTTCGATCAAAGAGAGTGCGGACGAGATCGTTTCGCTTCTTTCTGGCAGTGTGGCGGGGACCGCGACTCTCAATGTCAC
>MVZL01000100.1 GCA_002068375.1 Tenericutes bacterium ADurb.BinA155 | reverse complement strand
GTGTATTTGGCCCTTTAGGGCCGACGAAGATGATACCACAAGCCCTCGCGCGTAGGAAGAAATACTTTAAAGAAAGCAAAAAGCCCCCGCTTCTTTTGGGGGCCATAAGGACGATAACCCTATCCGTTCAGGGCTTTTTCTTCGCCCGGGGGAAATACATCTCGTATTGGTTTTTCATCGCTTCGCTGCTGATGTGGGTATAGACCTGAGTCGTGTTGATCGATTCGTGGCCAAGCAGCTCTTGGATCAAGCGGAGGTCGGCTCCGCCCTCGAGCAAATGGGTGGCGAAAGTATGGCGAAGTTCATGGGGATGAAGCCCGACATGATGCCCGGTCTTTTCTTCGACTTGCTTCAAGATATATTCAAGGCCGCGGACCGAGAGGCTTTTGCCCTGCGAAGAAAGGAAATACTTATCGCTTTTGAGGTCGGCTTTGCTTTTGGCTAAAAGGGTGTTTCTGAGCCCTTTGTAATAGACGAGCATCGCTTTCTCGGCGGTTTGGGAAAAGGGGACGAGCCGTTCCTTCCTGCCCTTACCGAAGACTCGGATCATCCGGTTGTTGTAATCGACCTGGCGGCTCGTGAGCGAGCAAAGCTCCGAGGCCCGCATCCCCGAGGCATAAAGGAGCTCTAAGATGGCTTGGTCGCGTGGCATCAGTTCGTCGGTCCGTTGGCTATTCGCGGTGAATAGGCTCGTGATTTCTTCAAGATAAAGGGCCTTAGGATATTTGATCTCGCTTTTGGGTGATGAGACAAAACGGAAGGGGTTTGACGCGACGTATCCCTTCGTTTTCATGAAATCGTAGAAGCCCCGCAACGCCGACATCCGACGTTGGCAGGAACGATGGGAAATATCATCGGTGATCTCAACGGTAAGGAAGTTCCGGACGATATCCTTATCGACCTTATCGAAGAGCACTCCTTCCCCATTGATATAGCGAAAGAACTTGTCGATGTCGCGGCGGTAGGAATCGACGGTGCGCGGGGTGTATTGCCGCTCGTAGCGGAGGAAGTCGCAATATTCTTGCTCGGGTTTATTCATTGGCTTTTGACCAATAAGATTCTATCAAGTTCAAACTGCGCATAATAGTTTCTTCTCGGGTTTCTTTATGACTATCGCTGAATAAGGCCCAGTTCGCATTCATTGGCGCAAAGTAAGCCCCGGAAGCATTGAGCAAATAGGAAATGAGATTCCCCGTGACGGTCTCTAAGGGGCATTTGAGAAAGGCTTTGCCCTCGGCCTTCCGGCTGGCGTTCACCGCCGCGATGATTCCCATCGCCGCCGACTCGACGTAGCCTTCGACACCCGAAAGCTGGCCCGCGATAAAGACATCGTCCCTCTTTTTCAAAGAGAGATCGCGATTTAAGGCTAAGGGTGCATCGATATACGCATTCTTGTGCATGAGGCCATAACGGAGGAACTCGGCATGTTCGAGTCCTGGGATCAACGAGAAGACCCGTTTCTGCTCGGGGTAAGTGAGGTTCGTTTGGAAGCCGACGATGTTGTAATAATCGCCGAGTTTGGTGTCTTGGCGGAGCTGGGCGACCGCATAAGGATGGGGATGCTCTATGGTTTCGAGGCCAAAGGGTTTTAAGGGGCCATGCCTTAAGGTTTCCGGACCGCGGCTAGCGATCACTTCGACCGGGAGGCAGCCTTCGAAATAATGGGTGTCGAAATCGTGGACCAACGCTTTTTTCGCCCCGAGGAGTTCCCGGTTAAAGCGGTCATATTCCTCCCGGGTAAAAGGACAGTTGATATAGGAGGAGTCCCCCTGCTCATAACGCGATTTCAAATAGGCCTTCGAAAAATCGATCGAATCTTTTTTGACGATGGGGGCGGATGCGTCGAAAAAGGAAAGATTCCCTTGGCCGATTAAGGCTTCCAGCGAATCGAGCAAAGGCTGGCTCGTCAAAGGTCCCGTCGCCAAAATCGTGATTCCTTCGGGGATGGTTTTAAGATCTTCTTGATGGATCGTGAGATTGGGATAACGCTTCAGTTCTTCGGTGATGGTTTTCGCGAAGAGATCGCGGTCGACCGATAAGGCGTTGCCCGAAGGAACTTCGGCTAGAGCGGCCGCCTTCATCGTGATCGAATCCATCTTCCGCATCTCTTCTTTTAAAAGCCCGCAGGCATTATCGAGTTGCTTGGCTTTTAAGGAATTCGAACAGACGAGTTCGCCAAAATAAGGGGTGAGATGAGCCCCATCGTCGACTCCAGGTCTCCGCTCATAAAGATGGACGTCGTAACCCCGTTTCAGTAAATAGGAAAGGGCCTCGCTTCCCGCGAGACCCGCCCCGACAACATTGATTCTCGTCATCGAAAAAACGCCTTATTTCTTTTTGGTGTCAATCCACTCGTGATAATGGCACTTCGGGAAGTTGGTGCAGCCTAAGAAGTCCGCGCGTTTCCCGTGTTTTTTCACCAAGTAACCATCTTTGCAGTTCGGGCACTTTTTGACGTAGTCGGCTTCGGTATAGACCTGCTTCGCCGGCTTGTTCTCGTTGCCTTTGATGTAGGTGCAGTTCGGATAGCCTGAGCAAGCCACAAAGATCCGGCCTTTCCGGTCCTTCCGCTCGACGAGAGGCTTTCCGCAGACCGGGCACATCTCGCCGGTTTGCTTCGGCGCGACTTTCGGTTCGTGTTTGATGTATTTGCATTTCGGATAATTGCTGCAGGCAATGAAGGGACCATAACGGCCCTTTTTCTTCACGAGCGGCGACCCGCAGACCGGGCAGAGTTCGCCGGTTTGCTCATCAGGATCTTTGTACATTTTATCTTTGACCTCATCGAACTTTTTCATGAACGGGAAGTAGAACTCGTTCATCGCGGCGAGCCGGGTTTCGTTGCCTTCCTCGATCTTATCGAGTTGGCCTTCCATGTTCGCGGTGTATTCGGTCGAAACGATCTCGGGGAAGAACTTGTTCAGCACCAAAGTGGTCCGAATCCCTTCTTCGGTCGGGGTGAGGACTCCGCCTTTCGAAGTGACGTATTTCCGTTTTTCGAGGGTTTGGATCGTCGAGGCGTAGGTCGACGGACGGCCGATTCCTTTTTCTTCCATCAGCTTCACGACTTTGGCTTCGCTGTAGGCGGCGGGAGCCTGAGTGAATTTCTGCTCCGGATCGACTTTCTTGATCGCGTATTTGCCATTTTGATCGATCGCCGGAAGAAGCTTGGTGTCGTCGTCTTCGAATTCGCCATAGATCGCTTCATAACCTTTGAACAAGGTCCGGGAACCCGAAACGTTGAAGTCGAGGCCATTCGCCGAGAAAATCGCGGTCGTGACTTCGCTGACCTTCGCGGTCATTAAAGACGCCATCGCCCGGTCATAGATCAAGCGATAGAGTTTGGCTTCATCGGATTCGACGTATTTAGCGACCATGTCGGGCGTGAGGCTCGCATTGGTCGGGCGGATTGCTTCGTGGGCGTCCTGAGTGAGGATCCCATTTTTGGCGGCTTTAACGTGACCCAAAAATTCGGGCCCGAAGTTCTTGAGAATGAAAGGCTTGGCTTGCTTCTCGTAGAACTCGGGGCTGAGGCGGTTGCTATCGGTACGCATATAAGTGATTAAGCCCGTATGCTCACCCGCGATATCGAGACCTTCATAAAGCTTTTGGGCGATCCCCTGAGTCCGTGCGGTCGCGAACTTATAACGGTTGAAGGCTTCCTGCTGCATCGTCGAGGTGGTAAACGGAAGTTTCGACTCGCTCCGTTTTTCGGATTTGGTGAGGGAGGTGACGTTAATTTCGCTCGGAATTCGGGCGAGGATCGCATCGGCGTCCGCTTTGTTGGAAAGTTTGACCGGTTTCCCGTCCACTTTGCTTAAGGAGGCCGTCACGATTTTGCCCTCGATTTCGATATCGATATCGATAGTCCAATATTCTTCGGGTTTGAAGGCTTTCCGTTCGGCGTCGTTATCGACGATCATCTTGAGGGTGACCGACTGAACCCGACCCGCTGACTTCGCGTGCATCTTCTTTTGTAACAACGAAGAGAGTTTGAACCCGATGACCCGGTCGTACATCCGGCGGGTCTCTTGCGAATCGACGAGCTTCATATCGATCCGTTTCGGATCTTTGATCGCTTCTTTGATCGCCGGTTCGGTGATTTCATGGAATTGGAGGCGTTTCGTCTTCGCGACATCGAGGCCAAGGACCTGAGCGAGGTGCCAGGAAATGGCTTCCCCTTCGCGATCAGGGTCGGTTGCGAGAATGACTTCGTCGCTGCGCTTGGCCGCGGCTTTTAATTTGTTCACGATATCAGTCTTGTCGGGGTCGATGACCCAGTCGGGCTTAAAGTCGTGCTCGACATCGATGCCAAGCCCCCCTTTGCCCTTAGTCGAAAGATCCCGGATGTGGCCTTGGGAGGCCATCACCTGGTAGTCGGACCCTAAGTAGTGCCCGATTGTCTCGCATTTTTTCGGCGACTCAACGATTACAAGTTTCATGTGTTTGCTTTTCCGCCCTGTAATATAGTCAGGGTTTTTAACCTTGTCAAACCAAAGGCCCCGCTTTTCCTTATATATAAATAAAGGATTATTTATAGCGGCTTGAAAAATTATTTTTCGAGCTCGCTAGGAAGGCGGATTCGGTTGACGCCCATGAGGTCATAAACGTCCTCGACTTTCTCCACCATCGGGGCCCCTTCCTTAATCAAGGCGTTGCAAGCCGATTCGGCATCGGCGGGATAGGGCACGCAGCCGACGTCGCGCCCGATTCCTAGCGCGTGTCCGACCGTGATGAGGGTGCCCGAGCGATTAGAGGCTTCGCCCACCACCACGCACT
>MVZL01000099.1 GCA_002068375.1 Tenericutes bacterium ADurb.BinA155 | reverse complement strand
GATCGAAACCGGGATCCCGACTTGCTGGCTATATTTCTTCACTTGGACGAAGAAATAGTTCCGGCTGATGGGGTTTCCGGCCTTGTTGAGAAAGACATAAGGGGACTTATGGCCCGGGTTATCCTGCCGGGCGCCTTTTATGTAATTTCTCAGATATTCCGCGGCAAAATCCCCTAAAGGAACGCTCCGCTGCTTGTTGCCTTTGCCATGGTAAACGGTGATGATCCCATTTTCGAAATTGATCGCCGCGAGCTTTAAGGCGCAGAGCTCGCTCACCCGGAGTCCGGTCGCATACATCGTCTCTAACATCGCCCGGTCGCGGACGCCATTTGGCTTGGTTAAGTCCGGGGCCTCCAGCAAATCATCGACTTCCTGGACCGAGAGAATCACCGGGAGTCGCTTCGCTAGTTTCGGGCGTTCGACTTTGTCGGCGGTATCGGCGATGATGCCTTCTTCCGCGAGGAAACGGTAGAAATGAAGGATGCACGAGAGCCGCCGGGCGATCGTGGTCGAGGCTTTGCCCGCTTCCCCTTCCTTCAGCATGAAATCGTTCGGATCGCTCGGAAGAAAGTCCTCGGTCGTCTTCTTATCGGGGAAGTCCTTGAGGAAAAGGCCGAGATCCTCCCGGTAATCTTCGATCGTTTGTTTGCTCACGCCTTTTTCGACCAAAAGATATTGGAAAAAGCGTTCGATTGCATCAGCGATTTCCATTTTTAGTGCCCTTCTTGGCTTCGCTCGCCCTTAAAAGAATCGGTTTATCGAGCTTGCGGTTCAGTTCATTGATGAGAAGCCGGGTCCGATCCTGCTCCTCGAATTTCTCGTAGTTCCAAAAGCTCATCTGGACGGTTTCTTTGGTGGGGTCGCTGAGTTTTTCGAGGGTGACCCCGACGAGTCGGACCAGCATCCCTAAGAAATAATTCCGGTAGAGATTCAGACATTTATCGTAGATGGTGTCCGCGTCATTGGTGGCTTCATGGAAGGTGACGGACTTATTATGAAGTTTGAATTGGGTGTCCTTGACGACGAGAGAAATCGTATAGCCGACTTTCTTTTCGGCCCGGGCCCTTCCGGCCACTTCATCGCTTAAGCGCCTAATTACCGGAGCGATCTCGGCTTCGGTATCGGAATCGTGCATCAAAGTCTCGGAGTTCCCGATGCTTTTAGGATCGAACGGGCTCATATCGATTTCGTCAGACCCATAGCCATTGACCCAATCTTTGATCACGTAGAAGAACTTGCCCATCTCTTGGACGAGGGCCGGGTCTTCGGCATTAGCCCGCTTCGCCAAATCCCCGATCGTGAGGATTCCCATCGCCTTCAGGCGGGGCGAGGTTTTCTTTCCGATGCCCCAGAAGGACTCGATCGGGAGGGGATAAAGAACGCTTTCGAGATCCCGGCGCCTTAAAAAGACGAGGCCCATCGGCTTTTTCATATCCGAAGCCATCTTGGCCAGCCACTTCGTCGGGGCGATGCCAATCGAGCATTTGAGCCCGGTTTCCTCGAGAAGTCCGTTCTGAAGATTTCGGAGGTAGGCGGTCGGATCGGGACAATGGAGCAAAGGCTTCGTCATATCGACATAGCATTCATCGATTGAGGCGGCTTCATAAATCTTGGAGAAGCGTTGGATATAGGCCCGGAAGCTATTGCTCATCACCTGGTAATAATCAAAATCCGGCGGAATCACGATCGCTTCGGGGCACTGCTCCAGCGCCTGAAACATCGGCTGCCCGCTATGGCAGCCGTATTTCCGGGCGGGATAGCTCGCGGTCGAAACGATGCCCGAACGTCCAGGATGGCCGATCAGGACGGGTTTTCCTTTTAAACTCGGATTCCGGATTTCTTCGCACGTCGCAAAGAAGGCGTTCAAATCGATGTGCATGATGATCCGGGTCATAGCATCATTGTAACCGAAGAAAAGATTATGTTAACAAGAATTGTTACTTCAAAACGGCTTTGACGAGCGAGAGGATTTGCTCTGGGAGTAAGCCCGAGGCGTCTTCTTGCTGTTTGATCGTCGCGTGTTTGATGAATTCGTTCGGAACGCAATGGCAATGGACTTTGCCTTTATAGCCGGCTTCGAGTAAGGCCGACTCGACGGTCGAACCAAAGCCTTCCTTCGTTCCATAAGCGTCATAGATAAAGACATGCTCATAGTTTAAAAGCTCGGCGATATCGTTCGGATCGATCGGATTCAAATAGACCGGATTGATCAAGGTCACATCGATATTTTGGGCAATTAAGCCTTTCTCGATTTCGCCAGAATTCGGGCCGACGGCAATCAAAGCGACATTCTTTTTCGCCGCTTTATGAAGGAACCGCCAACGGCCAAAAGGCATATCGACCGGGAGGACGTCATGCTCGGACGAGACGAAATCCCGGGGATAGCGAATGCAAACGATCCCATGGTTATCGAAGCTTTGGTAATAAAGGGCTTTGGCTTCCGATTGCGTCGCCGGCATCGTCACGATCACGTGGGGGATGCTCTTAAGATAGGCTTCGTCGTAGATGCCTTGATGGGTTTCGCCATTGCTCCCGACTAAGCCCGCCCGATCGATCAAAATCGTCATGTTGGCCCCCATGCGAGCACAGTCATGGCTGAGTTCGTCGTAGGCCCGCTGTAAGAAGGTCGAATAGATAGCAACGATCGGATGAATTCCTTGCAAAGACATCGCGCCCGCTAACGTTAACGCGTGCTCTTCGGCAATCCCGACGTCGATGCAACGGGACGGATAAAGCTGGAAGGCTTGTTCGAGCCCGCTTCCTTTTTGGGTCGCCGGGACGATCAATTCGGAGTTTTGGTACTTCGACATGATCTCGTTGGTGAGGTCGGAAAAATAGTGACTCCAGGAAATAAGGCCCGGATGGAGATTCTTCGGCTGGCCGGTCTCAATATCGAACGGGGTGACCCCATGCCAGTAACCATTCGTGTCTTTTTCGGCGTAAGGATAGCCTTTGCCTTTGGTGGTATAAGTATGGATAAGAACAGATTTGGTCGTGTTTCTCGCCCGTTTGAAAGCCCGTTCGAGAGCATGGATGTTGTGACCATCGATCGGGCCAATATAGGTTAAGCCCATGTTATCAAACATCGTGACGGGGACGAGTTTCTGCTTGATTGCGCTCTTGATCGCATAAGAGAAGGAATAGAGCTTCTTTCCTAAGACGGTCCGGTACATCACCCGACGATAGCCGGCCTTAAAATGGTTATAAGCCCGGCCGGTTGAGATGGTTCGGAAGAACTTGCCTAAGCCGCCGGAAGGGCGGCCGATCGACATGTCGTTATCGTTAAGGACCACGATGACTTTGTTCGGACGGGATCCGATGGAGTTCAAGGCTTCAAAGGAGAGGCCGTTCACGATGCTGGCGTCTCCAATTAAGGCCACGACATCGTACTTTTCGCCTTTTTGATCGCGGGCCATCGCAAAAGCTTCGGCCGCGCTTAAACTGGTCGAACTATGGCCGGCTTCGTAGCAGTCATAAGGGGATTCCGACATCTTCTCAAAGCCGGAAACGCAGTTTTTCTCGTTCAAATGGGCGAGGCTCCGGCCGGTTAAGATCTTATGGGTATAGCATTGATGGCCGACGTCGAAGATGAGCTTGTCCTTCGGGAAGTTAAAAGACCGATAAAGGGCGACGGTCAGTTCGACCGTCCCAAGGTTGCTCGAAAGGTGGCCGCCATAAAGCGAGGTTTCTTTGATGATTTCGGTGCGGATATCCGCACAGAGCATTTCAAGTTCGTCCTCGTTTAAACTTTTAAGGAACGTGGGGTCCTTAATTTTAGAAATGTCGATGTGCTGTGGTTCTTTCTTCATTGTTTTAGTACTAAATATCTACTAATAAACTACTTCTCAATCTCTTTATACTGTCCGATTTTCTTTTCAGCATCCTTTAATTCGGTCTCAAGTTCTTTGATGAGCTTCAGGCCTTCTTGGTATAAGGAAATCGAAGTCTCTAACGGCAGAGTTTCGTTCTCGATTTTCGTCACGATTTCGTTGAGACGATCGAGCTTTTGCTCGAAGTTCACTTTTTCTTCAGCCATGGATTTTCTCCTTCGAAGCAACTTTGGCTTCAATTATACCATCTTTCAGTTGAGTCTTGATGGTCTCTCCGACCCCGACTTTATCGATAGAATTGAGGATTTCCCCTTGAGCGTTCATCGTGATCGCGTATCCGCGGCCTAAGATTCCATAAGGCGATAAGGCTTTGAGATGGTCTTTTAAGGAGCTCACGTCCTGGCTCCGTTCCTTCATCGCCGCATCGATGTCGCCATAGAAGCGTTGCTTTAGGAGTTCAAGGTCGGAGATCTTCTGCTGATAAATCAGGGCGGGATTCGCGAAGAATCCTCGCTTTTTTAAGGCATTGAAGCGCTCTAGCATCGCCTGATATTGGCCTTTTAAGGCCGCGGTCATGCTCGCTTCGGCAGTATCGAGGCTTTCTAAGATTTGATTTTGATCCGGCACTGCCGCGACCGCCGCCCCGGTCGGAGTGGAAACCCGGACGTCGCAGACATAATCGGTTAAGGTCGTATCGACTTCGTGGCCCACCGCCGAGATCGTCGGACATTTGCTGGTCGCTAAGGCCCGGACGAGCCCTTCGTCATTAAACGCGCTAAGGTCCTCGCTAGAGCCGCCGCCGCGCCCGATGATTAAAGTGTCGAGCGGATAGCTTTCGGCCCGTTTAAAGGCCTCAATGAGGTTTTTAGGGGCATCCTTGCCCTGAACAAGCGACGGGAAAACCAAAATATCGACCAGGGGCCACCGCTTTTGGAGATTGACCACCATGTCTTTGATCGCGGCCGAACCTTTCGCGGTGATAAGGCCGATCGTCTTAGGATAAACCGGAAGCTTCCGCTTCCT
>MVZL01000098.1 GCA_002068375.1 Tenericutes bacterium ADurb.BinA155 | reverse complement strand
GGCGTTCCAATAAATACGCGGGGCTTGGCTGGGAAGAAAGGCCGTGACGATGTCGGTCGCGGCCCACCACCATTTCGAGGTGTCCGGATCCCAAACCGCGCGGACGGGAACGTTTTCATAGAAGCGAATTGAGGTCTTGATTCCCATGTCTTTATTATAGAAGACTTGCTCTCAGTTGTCTACAGTTTGTAGACAACTCATTTAACCGATGAACCCTTATCTTTTCAAAAGAAAAGGCCCAATGCTGTGGGCCAATTCTTCTCGCCTTTCTTTAACGGATCGGATAGCTGACTTTCTTCAAGCGCTTGCTCGGAACGTTATGGCGGCCTTCTTTGGCCTCAGGTTTCCCATCGAGCATCACGAGATCGCCGGTGAAGCCGCAGGTCGTGTTGTTGACTAAGGTCGTTCCGACGCCATACATATCGACCGGGACCCCTTCCTTGGTCCATTCGTCGATCTTCGGGGCGGTGAAGGAACTGCTCACGATGATCTTCACGAAGGAGAAGCCGGCATCATCGAGGATTTTCCGTAAAGCGTAGATGAGCTGCTTGCAAACCCCATGGGGATTGAAGCCGCTGGTGTCCTTATCGTCGAAATAGTGATCCACCATCGAAAGCGAGGTGTCGACCCGGATCGCTCTTAGCTTATGGCCTAAGTGCTTCGCCAAAGTCACGGCATCGACCGTGACGTTATTGTTGTAATCGATTAAGGCGGTCACCGGCTGATCGGGGTATTCCGCCAAATAGATATCGGAAGCCCGGCAGATATCGCCGCCGCAGATCTCGATGAGGGCATGGGGCATCGTCCCCATTCCTTTTTTATCGACCCAAGAACCTTGGGCATCGGTCGAGAAGGCTTTGATCCCGGCGACGTAAGTGGCGTAGCCATCGCCCGGCTGCGTCAAATAATCGTCCTGGCGGTCCGCCATGCTGAAAGTCGGCTTGCCCCGGAGGGCCTTCACCACGTCTTTAACGTTCGTGGCCACGCTGCTGCGCCTGGCTAAAATACCATCGATCAAGGATTCCAAAAAGCCGAAATCTTCGTATTTTCCGGTGACTTTAAGGACGGGTTCGCCCGCGGCGATCAAATCGCCGTCATTCAGGGCTTCGATCACCAAATTCTCCGGATGATGGGCAAAGGTATGAAGGATCGCGATCGATTCATCGAGCCCGCAGACCATCGAGTCGTCGCGGCGCTGGAACCACTGCTCGGTCACGATGTGGTTCGGCTCATGATGGAGCACGATCTCGCGGGACTTTAAGAAATAGTTGGCCGAATAGTAGCCTTCCGCGATTCTCGGATCGAACTGAAAGGTCTTGTTGGTGAGGCGGGAAAGCTTGCCCGCTTCCTTCAAATGAATCTCTTTTTCTTCCATGGATTATTTCCCTCCAAGATAGAAATCGTCGCCGGCGGCATAGCCTTCTTTCACGACGAAGGCTTGCTTGAAGTCTTCCCCGATCCGAAGTTCTTTCTCTGAGCAGATATCGGCTTGGTGGCCGATATTGCGGATCGTCCCCGCGCGAAATAAGGTCCCATCGTATTTGATGGTCCCGTCCAGGGCGCAAACTAAGAGAGCCCCCACCGCTAAATTCGGATAATGCGAGGTGGTTTCAAGGACTTTTCCCTCTCCAAAATCCAAATGGACGATCTGGGCTTTTTCATCGAGCGGATGCTCTTCTAAGGACACGATCTTCCCCACGTGATAACCCGAATCCCGGGTATAAGGAAGCGGGGCTAATCCGGCATTTTGAAGCTCGGAATTGATCACATCGATGAGTTTATCTTCGGGGGTGACGATCATCCCTTCGGTATGGAGCTTCACGAGTTCCCCGAAACTAAAGAGGTTGACCCCGATCAGTTTCTTTTCCTTATAGAGGGCGGCCACGTTGCCCTTTTTCTCGACCTGATCCGGATAAGATAAGGGATCGAGGACGATATAAAGGACATCGCCCGTGACTTTGTAATTGTAGAAAAGACGGTACATAGATTTCGCTCCTTTTATAGTTTACTAGGACTCGGCGCCTTTGCCATCAGGATCCGTGTGATCGGCTTCCCCTGGCTTCGGAAGTTCTTTTCGTATTCGGTCATCACGTCTTCGGGCAGAAGCTGATAATTCGAGGTCGCGGAAAGGATGGCTAACCCCGCGAGGGGCGCTTGCTCCAAAGTGAAAGCGTAGAGATCGGGGTTATCGCTTTTAAAGGCGATGAGACCATTCTCTTTTAACATGCCTGCCATCTTCAGAAGCCGGTCCTTGGTGGTGAGGCGGCGCTTCCAGTGCCGCTTCTTCGGCCAGGGATCGCTGAAGTTCAAATAGATCGCGTCAAAAACCAAGCTCTTCATCTCTTCGTAGGCAAAATCGAAGTCCGCGGCCCTTAGGCGGATGTTCGTTAACCCGCTTGCCGCGATCTTCTTCGC
This sequence comes from Tenericutes bacterium ADurb.BinA155, assembly GCA_002068375.1. The sequence continues at coordinate 2,467 of MVZL01000098.1, read as the reverse complement.
CGCGGTCCCCATGATCGAGCTATCGCGCTCAAGCCCTAAATAATGGACCTCCGGATTCTTTTGGGCCATCCCTAAAAGGAAATCGCCCTTCCCCATCCCGACTTCTAAGCAAAGCTTGGACGAAGAAAAGAAGGGATCCTTCGGATCGATCGGAGAAAGAACAAGTTCCGGGTGGTCCGCTAAATAAGGGGCGGCCCACTTCTTATGACGGCCTCTCACGCTTTGATATGCCCTAAGCGATAGATCGCATCGGCGTAGATCGCGATCTGATTGTAGAAGTCCTCGAGATAGATATATTCGTTCGGCGAGTGAATGCTGCCATCGTGGCCTTTAAAAGCCGAGCCATAGGCGACGCAGTTCTTCGCTTCCTTCGCGTAAGTCCCTCCGCCAATCGCGAGCGGTTTATCGAAGAACTTATGGGTCATGTGCTTATAGGATTTCATCAAGGTGGCGACGAGCGGGCTCTTTTTGCTAAAGAGCAGCGGCTTCACTTCGCTAAAGACGGTGAGGTTCATCTTGCTTGCTTCTTCGAGAGCGGCGATGCAAGCCTTGCTCTCGGCGGTTTCGCCATAGCGGAAGTCGAGCGAGATCTTCAGCACCTTCCCGGTGTAGTTCACTAAGCCATAGTTATAGGTGGTGAGACCAAGTTCCGGCGAAGTCTGCTTGCCATTAAAGGAGACGCCATTCGGATCCTTCAAGATCGTCGCTAAGCTCCGGAGATAGTCGTTCTTATAGAACGAGCCGAGGAAATCGAAGGCGATCGCGGCGGCATTCACGCCTTTTTCCGGCGTCGAGCCATGGGCGGATTTCCCTTTGAAGGTCACGACCATGATCTCGCCGCAATCGAGGGCTTCCCCGTCGATCTTGGCGGCTTTAAAGGCCTCGACGAATTTCGGATCTTTCGGAAGGGTGACCAAGAGCTTATCGCAGACGGCATTGCGGACGACCCCGCCATCGATCGCGACGATCGGGCTCAGGTCCACCAGTTTCACGAGTTCCCCGCCGATGATGCCTTTTTCCGCATAGATGAGCGGGAAGTCGGCATCGGGGGTGAAGCCATAATCGGAATCGGATTTCTTGAGGTTATGGAAATAGTAATCAAGGCACGAAGAGCCCCGTTCTTCATCGCCACCGGCGACGAGGCGGACCCGATACCCTTTGATTAAGCCATTATCTTTGAGGAGCTTCACCGCGAATAAGGCCGCGATGAGCGGGCCTTTATCGTCGCTGGTGCCTCGTCCGAACATCTGGGGCCCTTTAATCTGGGCGCCAAAGGGCGGAAGATCCCATTTGCCCGAAACCGGAACGACGTCCGCGTGGGCGTAAATCCCGACGAGCTTTCCTTCTTCGCCGAAGCTGATTTCGGTGGCGTGGCCATCGCAGCTATCGACCTTGAAGCCATAATCTTTGCCTAATTTCGCGACATAATCGAGGGCCTTTTTGACCCCGGCGCCATACGGGGCGTCTTTGCTGATTGTTTTCTCGTCATAGACCGAGGGGCAATGAACGAGTTCCTGCAAGGCGAGCGTCGCATTCTGCTGGTAACCTTTGGCTAATTTCTTGAAGTTCGGCATGGTGATTCTTTTTTCTCCTCTTTTTCCTTTTCTTTTGAGAGCGTTTCTTCCTTAGGCTTTGACCCAAAGATGGGGCAAGGCCTTCCTTAAGGCGAGACTGATGCTAGGGACCAAGACAAACGCCAAGATGCTTTCCCCCGCCGCTCCAAGCAAGATCACGGCGAGAAAGGTCCAACTGACCCCACTTGCAACCGGAGCGGACGAAGCGAATAAGGCGGCGATTTCTTGATGATAGAAGATCCAAAGGTTGAAGAAGACTAAGCCGGTATGGATCCAAGTGAGCCCGAGGCTCACTAAGGCTAAGTATAGGCTTTTGGCGTATCGTTTGGGGAACTTCCTTCCAAAAGAAAAGAAGAGGCCGGAAAGAAAGCCGAATAAGACCCGGCATGGGATTGCGGTCCAGGGATAAATAAAGAAGAGGTTGAAGCCCGTCCCGATGATGAGGGCCTCGAGCCAGCTGCTGATGCCGAAGACCAGACCATACAGCGTGCCTTTTTTGACCCCGCGAAGGCAGGCTCCAATCAAAACGGGAATATGGATCAAGGTGAGCGAAACCCCCGGGGCGACCGTGATATAGCCCATATTGGGGACGAAGCTCATGATGAGGATCAAAGCGATAAAGATCGCATCGATCGCCATATCTTGGGTGGCGGAGATCTTCTGCTGACTCGGATGGCTATGGCTATAGAGAAGACCGGTCGCTAAAAAGCAAAGGCAGAGCAAGACGATGAAGGTCGCGGTATAGGCCGTCATATTACTTTTCTTTCTTCGCGAAGATATCGCGAAGGCCCTCGAGCAAAATCCATTCGTCGTAGGTGAATTCGGGCAGCACATCCTTCACGTAAGGAGCGTTCCCACCGGTCAAGATGCGCTTCAGGGGATAACCCACTTCT
>MVZL01000097.1 GCA_002068375.1 Tenericutes bacterium ADurb.BinA155 | reverse complement strand
GCCTTCGACCGATGGTGGTGGCACCAAGAACATGTACACCATCGTCTATTACATCTACGACCAAATTAAAGGCAACGTCGGTTACGGCGGTGCCGCGGCGGTCTTGCTCTTCATCGTCATCATGATCTTCACCGCCATCCAGTTCCAAGTCTCGAAGAAGAGGGTTTACTATTGATTATGGAAAACGCTAAGAAAGAACAATCCACCGATACCCGGAACTTCATCCAGAAGCTTTTCAAGATGAAGACCGCCCAAGAAAAACAGGCGGAAAAGGAAAAGACCCCCGAATACCAAGCGATCGATACATCGAAGATGGTTTTGGTGATCAAGGAAGGCCGGGCCAATGCGGCTCAGCTCGAAAAGGCCCAAAAGGTCGCCCGGATCGTTGGCACCGTCATCACCTATGTTTTCTTGCTCTTCATGTCTTTCATCGTTTTGTTCCCGTTCTACTGGATGATCATCACCTCGCTCAAGTCCACGACCGAAATTCGTTCGCTCCACCAGACTTTCTTCCCGACGAACGTCCTTTGGAGCAACTACATCACCGTCTTCAATTCCTTTGACTTCCTCACTTATGTCGGGAACACCCTTGTCGTCGGCATCATCTCGACGATCGGCACTTTGATCACCACGATCTTCGCCGCCTTTGCTTTTGCCCGGTTGAACTTCCGCGGCAAGAACGTCATCTTCGCGATTTTGCTCGCGACCATGATGATCCCGGGCGAAATGATGGTCATCACCAACTACATTACGGTGGCACGCCTCCCCTGGTTTGAGTTTTCGACCGGAAAAGTCGTGACTGGCTGGCTCACCTACAAGGACTCGGTTTTCGCTTCGATGATCGTTCCGTTCTGGGTCAGCGTCTTCTACATCTATTTGCTCCGCCAGAACTTCAAACAGATCCCGAACGAACTCTATCTCGCGGCGAAAGTCGATGGCAAATCCGATTGGCAATACCTTTGGAAAGTCATGGTTCCGCTCGCGGCCCCGACCTTAATCTCGATTTTCATCTTGAAACTGATGGGCACTTGGAACTCCTACGTGTGGCCGCAACTCGTCACCACCAATAACGAGAAGTGGCGGCTCGTCACCAACGCGCTCCGTGGCTCCTTCACGACCACCGCGGGCGAACCGCAGTACGGCATTCAGATGGCCGCAACGATTCTTGTCACCGTTCCGCTTTTACTTTTGTTCATTTTCTTCCGCAAATACATCATGCGGGGCGTGGGAAGGGCCGGCATCAAGGGTTAATTCTTTTTCCGATATCGGTTATTACGCGCTAAAGCGCGTTATAATAATGTGTCTTTAGAAAGGAGACATAGAATGTCTTACAAAAACAAAGTTGCTACATCCATTCTTGCCTTGGCGGGTCTTGCGATGATCGCCGGCTGCGGCGAGAACGCGAGCAGCGCCAAGAGTTCGGCGACATCAACGCCGGCTTCGACCAGCTCGTCTGCGAGTGGAGTCCTTCCCACGAAGGAACTGAAAGCCGACATCACGTTCTGGCACACGATTGGCAAAGCCAACCTTGACACCCTCAACACGATGATCACCGAATTCAACAAGGTTTATCCGAACATCAACATCACTACCACGTCGCAAGGGGGCTACGATACCTTAAAGGATACGATCTCCAACGCGATTCCGGCGGGCACCCAGCCGACCATGGCCTATTGCTATCCGGACCATGTCGCCGAGTATCTCGCGGCCGGTGCGGTCACGAAGCTCGACAGCTACATCGATTCGCCGGTCTATGGCTTAGGCGTTGATAATGGCTTAGGCGACAGCGCGAAGAGCGACTTCATCCAAACCTATTGGAACGAAGGCAATCAGTACACCGTCGACGGTGTGGCCAAAGAAGGCGTCTATTCGCTTCCTTTCTCCAAATCGACCGAAGTCATGTTCTACAACAAGACCGCCTTTGACGCCAATGGCTGGACCGTTCCGACCACTTGGGATCAGATGTGGGAACTCTGCGCTCAGATCAAATCCACCGCGGGCTTCGAAGATAAGAACCCGTTAGGCTATGACTCCGACGCCAACTGGTACATCACCTTATCCGAACAGAAGAAGATCGCTTACACCACCGGTGTTGGCAAAGATCACTTCTTATTCAACAATGCCGATGCCAAAACGATGGTGACCGATCTGAAAGCCAAATATGATTTGGGCTATTGGAAATCGCAAGCCACTTTGGGCAATGGCACCTATACTTCGACCAAGTTCACGGCCGGCGACGTCTTAATGTCGATCGGCTCGACTGGCGGTACCACCTACAACTACACCGAGAACTTCACGACCGGTGTCGCCGCGATCCCGCAGGCCGACCTCAATGATGGCAAAGTCATCATGCAGGGACCTTCGATCTGCTTCTTCAACAATGCGACCGCGGAGCAAAAGCTTGCGGCTTGGCTCTTCTACAAGTTCATCACCAACACCAAGAACAGCGCGATCTGGTCCGTCTCGACCGGCTACAACCCGGTTCGGACTTCTTCGTTCAGCGATGATGTTTACACCAAACGCACCGATACCACTGGCGCCAAAGGCTTAGTCAAGACCGTCGCCGACTTCCTCGCCGACTCGGCCAACCACTATAGCGATTGGTTCTATACCAGCCCGGCCTTCAAAGGCTCCTCGGTCGCTCGGGTTCAGATGGGCGCCCTCGTCGGCTCCGTCATGCTCGGGACCAAAGATGTCGATAAGGCCTTCACCGACGCGATGGCGAACTGCCTCTTCGCCGGCTAATCGCCGTATTTGATCCTCATCTAAAAAAATAAGCGTGTTACCCCTGAAAGGAATTCACTCATGAAAAAAACCACCAAAACTATTGCCGCATTCGCTCTTTTGGCCGGACTTTTAGGGGTAACCGCTTGTGGAGAAAGCACTTCAAGCGCTTCCTCCACAAGCTCGGACAAAGTCGAAGTCCTCTTCTGGCACACCATGGGCAAGACGAACAAAGACCTCGTTGATCGCGAGATCGAAGCCTTTAAAAAACTGTACCCCAATATTTCAATCACGTCGACCGCGGCGACTGGCTCTTATGACGACCTGCAATCGAAGATCTTGAACGCGATTCCGGCTGGCACGACCCCGACGATGGCCTTCTGTTATCCCGATAACGTCGCCGAATACCTTGATAAAGATGCGGTGGCGAATCTCGATAGTCTGATCAGTGATTCCGAAGTCGGATTTGTCGAGTCCGATGGCTCCCATACCGATAGCGCCGGCAAGACCGTTTATGGCGCCGACGATTACGTCAAAGCCTTCTGGGATGAAGGCAACAACTATGTCACATCGGGGACCTATTCCGTTCCTTTTGCGAAATCGACCGAGGCTCTTTTCTACAACAAGACCGTCTTCGATGCCAATGGTTGGAGCGTTCCGACCACTTGGGATCAGATGTGGGATCTCTGCCGGACCATTCGGGCTGCTTATCCCGATAAAGACGCCGATGGGAATTATTCGTATTATCCCTTAGGCTACGATAGCGATTCGAACCTTTATATCACGCTCAGCCAGCAAAAAGGCATTCCTTATACCTCTAAGACCGGCGATCACTATCTCTTCAATAACGCTCAAGCGAAAGCGATGGCGACCGATTTGAAGTCCAAATACGATGAAGGCTTATTCGTCACAAAGGGCACCTCGGCCAACGCAACTTATACCTCGACGAAGTTCACGGCCGGCGAAATCTTCATGTCGATCGGCTCGACCGGCGGCACGACCTATAACCAAACCGATAACTTCACCGTCGGCGTCGCGGTTCCTCCCTCCGAGGACTTGAACGCCCCGGCCGTGATCTCGCAAGGACCGTCGATCTGCTTCTTTAAATCCGCGAGCAAAGCCCAGCTTCGGGCCGCCTGGCTCTTCTACCGATTCATCTCGACCACTGATGCCTCGAATTACTATGGCATCTCGACCGGTTATCAACCGGTTCGGACCAGCTCCTTCGAATCCGCGACCTATCAGAAATTCATCAATGCCACCGGCAGCTCTCGCACCGTTTTCAATGATGTGGCTTCCGTCACGGCCACGATGAACAATTCCTATTTCAATAGCCCCGTCTTCGTCGGATCGGCCAAAGCCCGGACCGAAGTCGGGTCGATGCTCGCTTCGATTCTGCTCGGTTCCAAGACCGTCGATAAGGCCTTCACCGATGCGATGACAAATTGCCTAGTCGGCTGATAAGGAATGAGGAAAAAGAATATGAAAAAACAGTGGAAATCGCTTCTCGCTCTCGGCTTAGCGGCTTTGATGCTCGCGGGTTGCGGCGAAGCCAAGAGCTCGGTGAGCACCGATACGGCCTCGAGCAATACCACCTCGTCGACCGCTTCGATGATCGACTACGTTTCGCAAGTTCATTTGACGAAGGAATACTCTGGCAAGGCTTTCTTGACCGATGGAATCGGCCAAGTCACCCTCTCCCAAAAGGTCGATGGCGATACCGCCCACTTTAAACAAATTAGCGGTTCGACTTTGACGATCAAAGGTCGTTATAACTGCATCGACACCCCGGAATCGACCGGCATGGTCGAGCCGTGGGGCCATGGCGCCTCGCTCTATAATGGCAGTTTGCTCGATAGCGCCAAAACCATCGTGCTTTCGACCGACTCGAAAGCTTCCAAGGCTCCGGCGGTCGATAGCACCGGATCCCGTTATCTCGTCTACGTTTGGGTCAGCACCGAGGAGAATGCCCCGATTGCCGATCTAAAGCTCGTGAACCTCGCCCTGTGCCAAGAAGGCTGGAGCAAGGCCAAAGGCGCGACCGGCAGCGATTATGGTTCAACCTTTATTCTCGCCGACGCCCAAGCCTCGAGCTTAAAGCTCCACGTTTGGTCCGATGGGAAAGATCCGGATTTCAACTATGACACTCCGACGACGACCACGATG
>MVZL01000096.1 GCA_002068375.1 Tenericutes bacterium ADurb.BinA155 | reverse complement strand
GAGCCATATTCGACGGGATCTTTTTCCAAAAAACTGCCATCGTAGTTATTGAAAGTGACCGTGAAGATCCGAAGGGCTTTGGTATAGAGGGCGAAGACGTCAAGGTCGCTCACGATTGGAGCGAGATCCCGGTCCCATCCCGAGAAGGTGTAAGTGTAGTGATCGTCCATCGGCCGGGTCGGGACGGGTTTGGTGTAAGCGGCTTGCCCGCTATAAGCGACGTTAACGGTATCAAGAACGGTCCCGTCATAGTTCTTAAAAGTGACGAGATACTGACGGGTTTCTTTGGAAAAACGAGCGGTGACGACCAAATCCGACTTGATATGTTCAAGCGTTTTGTTCCATCCGGCGAAAGCATAGATATATTGAGCGGTGCTCGGCTGGGTCGGGGTCATACCAAAATAGGTGGCAGTCCCATCGTTACCGACATGGTCGGTATAAAGAAGGTCGCCGTTGTAATTCAAGAACTGAACTTGATAAAGTGCCGGGACTTCCTGATATAACGCCACGGTGGTGAAGTTAGTGACGACATGGCTGAGGTCTTTGTCCCAACCCGAAAATTGATAAGCGATGGTCGCGGTCGAACGTTTGACCGGAGTGAGGCCTTTATAGGCGGCGGCATCCCCATAACGGACCTGGTCGGCATATAAGACCTTGCCGTCTTCGTTAGCGAAAGTTACGGTATAAAGAACGTCTTGAGTCTCATAGACGGCGGTCACGATGGTGTCTTCGACGATTTTGGAATAATCGCGATCCCATTTTGAGAAGACATAGTGATATTGGGCATCCGCGGGGCGGGTCGGGGTCGGGCCTTCGTAAACGCTGGCTTGGCCGTAAGTCACATAGTCGACAAAAAGTTCGCTATGGTCATAATTCTGAAAGGTGACCTTGAATTCTTTGGGGCTAGAGAAGAACTGGGCGTGGTAGACCATCGGTTCCGTTACCGCGGTGGTCGGAAGATCCCACGAGGTGAAGACGTAGGTGTATTGAGCGTCCTCCGGTCGGGTGGGCTTGGCACCTTCATAGACGGCGGAGGATCCATAGCGCACGCTCGCGCGATAAAGAAAACTATCATCGTAATTGCGAAATTCGACCTCGACTTTGCTCTCAGGGAAAAGCGAAATCGCTCCGGAGGCCCCGCCAATTGAAAGGACAGCGATGCCGGTGGCAGCGCAGATGGACACGGAACAAATGGCAATGGTAAGTTTGTTCAAAATCAGCTTCCTGAAAAAATCCTAGTCCTGTTTCTTGTTTAATACAAGAAAGAAAAATGGCCGATTAGCATTTTGTTAACTAAAAATGAAAAACGGGAAACTATGCACCGTAATGACGGAATTGTAAAGTGGCAGAATCGGAGTCGCAGGTCAAAATCGTTACCACCCAGTTCAAAGGATTGCCGTTGTTGAGTTTTTTGGGGTTATTGGGAAGGAAGGGACCCCCGCGTCGGGCTAAACTCCAAGAGTCACCCGCGTGGAAGAGGGATTCGTTTGAAGCATAAGTGTCATCGATCTCACAGTTGACATCATCGGCTCCGATCAAGCCGAGTTGGTGGTTATAAATGTAGGGAGAGCCCTCGACTTTCGTTCGGGTCGGGCAATTGGCGTTAATAACGGCATAGCCGGGGGTCCGTTGATCGAGCGGGACCGTGATGTCTTCGGAAACGGTCGAAAGGCTTTGATTTTTGACTAAGGCTTCCACCGCGGAATCCTCAAGGTAATAATCGGAGGATCCTTCGGGGAGATAAGGTCTTACTTCGGCCGAAGAAATCGCCGATTCCGTGGGGAGGGTGTACTTGAATTCCCCGAGACGGGAATCCACGTGATAAAGCCGAATTCCCGGGTTATTGTAGTAGCGGGGGCGCAGCGGATATCCCGTTGCGGCATCGAGGGTGTTGACCCCAGTCGGAGTCTCTAAATCAAACAAGAGATATTCATCGAAGGCCGTGCCATTCCAATGATCGCTCAGCAAGACGCAATCCCCGCTGGATTCATTGGGATGAATCGTCACGGTGCAGTCTTGATTGATCACATAAGGATCGGCCCAACCTAAAGCGATTTTGGAGAAGGCGTCTTGATCGCCGATATTGAGATCCATCATCGTGAGCCCTCCGGCCGGCCCGGAAGCGACCGAAGTGTTGATGTCGTAAGAATAGTAATCGGGGAGCCCAAGCAAGTGGCCGGTCTCGTGCAAGTAGGTATGAGCATCCACGTTCGGGGCGTCGCAACCTTGGGCAATGAAGTCGATGCTGGCCCAGCCGAAACTGTGGAGACTCGGGTTAACGAGGCTGGCGGAATTCCCAAGGGCATCCGTGCAGAAGGCCCAGAAGGTTGAGGCCAAGCTGGAGGGGTAGGAGTAAAGAGTGAAATCTTCAGCGCTATAAATAAACCAAACCCCATCGGCATAGCCATCATGATCGTTATCGTAATTGAGGGTCGAGTGGGTCGAAGCGTAATTGCTATAGGCTTCATTCGCCATCGAAGCTGCGGCAAAGTAGACCGAGGATTGCTGGCTAATCCAGGAGACGGCGGTCAGGTTTGTTTGATAAACCGGAGCAATGTCAAAAGAGAGATTGAGCTTTCCTAACGAGACTTTTTGATAATAACTCGCCACCGATTCCCAATAGCCGGTGTCGGTGACTCCCTTTCCGTTAAAGAGACGATTGAGGGCGCCGAGGTAGTCACTGCCATAAGAAGAACCGTTAAAGGGAAAGTCCGTGAATTCCACCGGGATGACCAAGCCTTTGATGGTCCCTGAATTCGGGAAAGAATAGTCGGTATTGAGCGAGGCTTCGAGCTGGCCATAGTCAAAGGTTGGGGTGGCGTCGCTCTTATCGGAAAGCTTTTGAGTAATTTGAGCCTTCACGTCAAGGGTGAGGGGAGCGCTCACAATGCTGGAATCGCCTCGATAGGTTAATGTTAAAGAATAGGTCCCTTCGCTCGTAAAGGGATCGCTGGGTTTCACCTTTTGGCCGGAAGGGTTCGTTAGCGTCAGGTCAAACAGGGTAGTGCGCTTGCTGATGTCGACGGAACTTCCATCCGAATAAAGGAGAGAAACACTGAGGTCATAAACGGAAGAGAACGTTTCTCCTAAAGTATAAGTTCCGATGTTGTCCTGGGCCGTAATTCCAACGATTTTAGCGGTGGAAGAGGAAGAACTCGAAGTTGAGGATGAACCGGAGGTTGCACTCGTGGAAGCGCTCGATTCAAAAGAAGAAACCGAACTGTCCCCGACCGCAGAAGTCGCCCAAGAATAGTTACGGCTTCGTGAAGAAGAAGCGTTGGAACCGCAGCCGCCGCAAAGAAAGGCGGTTAAGGCCAATAAAAAGAAGCCGAGGGATTTCTTCATTGAATTAATCATAATAAAGACCTCCGTCGTTTAAAAGTAACCTTTTTCCACGTTAGCGCTATCTTCTTCTTCATAGGGTAAGGAGATTAAGAAGATAAGCTACAAACTCGTTCCTTATGGAATTGCAAACCTTGTCAAACATCGGTCCTCGAAAGAAAAAGGATGACCCGGGCTTCCGCAAGCGGGGGTCATCCTTTGCGGATAATCGAAAAGGTATTAGGCCGTGAGGCTGTAGGAGAGAAGCGGCGCGCAATAATGCTCGTCCATCGGTTTGATCTGATCGATATGGCCGATCTTGTTCTTCGCTAAAGCGACGAAGAAGGTCGAGCTATAATCCGATAAGGCCAAGGGGTGTACGAAAATATAAGGTCGGGTTCAAAGGGACCAAAGAAATGGACTGGGCCTTTTGAGAATGAAATGAGGGGAGGGCCGCGCCTTTTTAAGGGACGGCTCCACCCGAAGCGAAACACTAAAGGGTCAGAAATAGGCCTTGTTATTTTCTTTACACCTTCCTAACATTAAAGGAATGTTCTTTCTAGGGGCAAAATCATGAAAAATTCATTGAAGGCGTTCGCGCTGATTCTTTTATCGGGCAGTTTGGCTGCCTGCGGGGGCGCGACTTCCTCTCCGGCCGCCTCAAGCGGTGGGGCCGCGACGTCCTCAAACGCGCCGACCTCCTCGAATGCAGCGACGTCCTCGAGCAATCAGGCCGATTCTTCAGTAACGGCCTCCGCAACCAGTTCCAGTGAGCCCGTCGTAGAGGAATCGGGTCTTCAATACGTGCTCAACCCCGATGGAGCCTCTTATGCGATCACGGGCTATGAAGGAACGGAAACTTCCCTCACCGTCGATCCGACGTATCAGGGCCTGCCCATCACTCGGATCGCGGATTACGCGTTCGGGTATGAACGGAGCCTCGTCACGATCGACCTTTCGAAATGCACGAGTTTAACCTCGATCGGCACCTATGCCTTCGAAGCGGACATTAACTCTTCTTCTCGTGTGAGCAATCCCTTAATCCATTTACTTCTTCCTTCATCCTTAAAGCACGTGGGCCAATGCGCGCTTCAAGCAATTGGAGCAGGCTTCTTTGGAATAAAGATGAACATTCTGGAATGCAATGTCAAAGACGGTTTGGGTTACCTTGGTAACGCCGACAACCCTTATCTTGTGCTCTATAAGAACGTGAGCAATACCGATTTTAAGAGCGTCGAAATCCCCGAAGGCACCGCCTTTGTTTGTGAGGAGGCCCTTAGCGAGTTTACCGGCGTTTCCGTTCCGGATTCTCTTCGTTACTTTGGGCAGAACCTCGGTAAGACCCTCACGGATGATGTGAAATCCACTTTGGCTTATACGGTGAAAGACGGCCTTAATTACCTTGGAAACGCGACGAACCCTTATGTCGTTTGTGCGGGTCCGGTCGATCAAACCTTGACGAGTGCTACCTTGGCCGAAGGCTGCCGGGTGGTTCGGGATGCTGCCTTTGCGGCCTGTACGGCCTTAACGAGCGTTACCCTCCCTTCTTCCTTAGTGACGATTGGAGTGGGCGC
>MVZL01000095.1 GCA_002068375.1 Tenericutes bacterium ADurb.BinA155 | reverse complement strand
TGCCCGAGCAATGACTTATCCTATCAGTTCACCATCCGCTATATCGAAGAGGTGGACCTCACCGCGAAAGCTTCGGGCGGGAAGGATGAGCGGGAGACGGGCTTCACCTGCGGCCTCGATGAGCAATATAAGACGAGTGACACCGATTCCCATGGTAACTCGATCTATCAGCAGACCATTAAGGGCACGTGGCGTTATCTCTATACTTCGACCGCCTATGCGGTTCAGCTCACCGCGAGTTCGACCCACTATAGCCACGCGATCATTTATAGCGGAAACATCACGACGGGAACCGATACCGCTCCGTCCATTAGCGGAACCGCCAGCGTCGATTACGCGACGTCCACCGCGAGCCTCACTCTCACGTTCAGCGATCCCAATAATCACATTCAAACCGCCAGCGGATTCTATGTCGTTCTCGTGGGCAAGACCACCAAGACGACCGCCGGAACCGATGAGACCATCAGCAATGGCGTTCTCACCAAAAAGATTGTTTTAACCGCGCCCTACACCAGCGTGCAGAGCCTCGACTTATCGGAGTTTACGAAAGGCTATTCGATCCGTTGCTCCATCTATGGAACCTCGGATCAAGGAACAGCGGGGTCGCCGAATCGGATTTCAACCGATCCGGTCATCCTCGGAGAGCTTGCTCTCTATTATTAAAGGAGGGATGCATATGGAACATCCTCAGTCGTCGTCGAAACTTGCCCTATGGTGGAAGAACCTCGGCAAGAAAGGGAAGATCAACTTCTTCCTTCGGATCGCGTTTTGGCTTCTCGCGATCGCCTTCTTCGTCTTCGTCCTCTTTGGAGAGAGCTTCGGCATTAGCCTTGGCAAATGCTTGAAGCTTTCGGTCCCCATCAGCGGGGGATGGGAGGATATCTGGCCCCGGATCGTCGGGTCGCTCTTCTACCTCTTCTTCATCTTGGGGGTGAGCCGGGTCCTTCAATTCATCCTGCTCCATCTTCCGACCACGTCCCGCAAGGCGGCGACGATGCTGAAACTCATCGCTTCCTTCATCAAGTACGCCGGTTTGATCGTCACGATCTTGATGATCATCGCGGTCTGGGGAGTCGACAGCAATTCGCTTCTCCTCTCGGCCGGCATCATCGGGCTCATCATCGGGCTTGGCGCCCAATCGCTCATCAGCGATATCATCGCTGGGCTCAACATCGTCTTCGAGGACGAGTACAAAGTCGGCGACATCGTGGTGGTGGACGATTTCCGCGGCACGATCCAAGAGATCGGCTTAACGACCACCAAGATCATCGATCCGGCCGGCAACGTCAAGATCATCAACAACTCTCAGATTTCGACGGTGGTCAATCTTTCCGACCATCCTTCGATTGCCTCTTGCCTCATGTATATCGACTACGATGAGGATTTGGTCCGGGTCGAGAATTTGCTCCGCGATAATGCCGCGGATATCAAAAAGCAGTGCCCCCATGCCCTTGATCTTCCGACCTATCTCGGCGTCTCGGGGTTACAAGATGGCTATATCGAACTCAAGATGATCTGCCACTGCAAAGAAGAGGATCGCTTCCAAACGGAGCGCGATCTTAACCGGGCGTATTGCCTCCTCTTCCTCAATAGCGGAATTGATTATCCGTACAACCAGCTCATGATCGGTTCCCGCGCTTTGACCCATCCTCAGGATGCGGCCGATCCAGAACAACTCAAGCGTTTCTTCGCGAAAATGGCGGGCGATTCGGCCCCAAAAGCCGAAAAGAAGTCCGTTCATGCTAGCGAAGAACCCGCCTCGAAACCCTTCGATACCCCGCGTCCGGTCGAACCCTCGCCTTATCTTGAGGATGCCAAACCGGTCGCTCAAGCTTCCAAGGAAGCTCAAAAGGTCGAGAACACCGTCCTGCCGAAGACTCCCGAAAAGTAATCCGATCCTCCCTCCTTTGCTTTTGAAGTGGGCGGTCTTCCCCGCCCACTTTTCTTTATCCTTTGTCCTTGGCTTTTGCTATGATGAACGAACATGAAAAACAAAGTCCTGATTTTAGGCGGTGGGATCGCGGGTCTTAGCACCGGAGTCTACCTTCAAAAACAAGGGATTCCTAGCGCCATCTACGAAAAGAATCCGGTCCTCGGCGGCGAGTGTGTCAGCTGGCGCCGCGAAGGCTACGTCATCGATAACTGCATCCATTGGCTGACCGGCAGCAAAAAGGGCGATACCCTGAATGCGGTTTGGCGCGATGTCGGGGCGATCGACGATTCCACGGCGTTCATCAACGAACCTTATTTCTACCGGCTCCGCTTTAAAGACGTGACCCTTTCTTTTTGGTGCGACCGCGAAAAAGCCCGGAAGGAGTTTTTAGCCTGTGCCCCGGAAGATAGCCAAGAGATCAATGCCTTCTTCGATGCGGTGAAGCGGGCCGAATGCGTGCAGGTTCCGACCGAGAAGTCCTTAGCGAAAATGGGCTTCATCGAGTATATGAAGACCGGGATGAGCATGCGGGCGATGCTGCCCGTTCTTAAGGCGTATAGCCACATCTCGATCGCCCAACTCGCCGCGAAGTTCAAAAACCCGCATATGCAGCAGATGATCCGCGGCTATTTTAACGATGATTATCAAGCGCTCATTCTCATCACTTCCTGCGCCTTCTATACTTCGGGAACCGCGGCGTTGCCCATCGGGGGGAGCCAAGGCGTGATCGAACGGATGAAAGCAAAATACCTTTCGCTTGGCGGCGAAGTTCATTTGGCGCGGCCGGCCGCCTCGATTAATTTAGAGAAGAACCGCGCGGTTTCGGTCCGTCTTTCTTCGGGCGAAGTGGTGGCCTGCCCCGCGGTCGTGGCCGCCTGCGATCCCGAAGTGACCTTTGGGACTCTGCTCTCCAGCAAATTCCGCGAACATCAATTGGCCAAGATGCGGAGCCATCAAAAAGAAGACTATCTCGTCGCTTCCTGCGTCGGGATTACCTATGGGATCGAAGGGAGCGAAGATTATGGTTTTGAGCCAGGCTCGGTGTCCTTCCCTTGCGAACCCTTTCAGGTTGGGACGAAGCCCTTCGATCTTTTGGATGTCCGCCTCTATGACGCCGATCCGACTCTCTACCCTCAAGATAAGCGGGTGGTGCGGGTGATTATTCTCCAAGGGAGCGCGGACTATGCCTATTGGGAGCAGCTCTACTCCCATCAAGAAGCCTACCAAAAAGAGAAGCAGCGGATCGCCGAAGCGGTGCTTTCTCGGATCGAAACTCAGTACCCCTTAGCCAGGGGGCATCTCAAATGCATCGACGCTTATACTCCCGTCACCTTCAACCGTTATTGCGGGGCCTACCAAGGCTCCTACATGGCCTTCTTCCAACGTTATCGCGGCAAGACCCGCAACCCTAAAAACACGGTGCGTCATCTCCCCAATGTCTTCTTAGCGAGCCAATGGCTCTCTTCGACCGGGGGCGGTCTTCCGATGGCGGTTACTTCGGGGAAGTTCGCCGCGGATGAAGTGGCCCATTATTTGAAAAAATCCCATTGAAATTTGAAAAAGGGGTCCTTGATTGATGTGTACCCAATTGTCTGGACTGAACTAGGCACATCATAAGGCGACCTGATATGGATGTCCAACCGAACATGCCTCCCGGCATGCGAGGGGGGACATCCATTTTCTTTGGCCCTTGAAGTATCTGAGACGTTCCGAATTGTACCAAAGGATGTAGGAATCAACGGCTTTTTTGAACGATTGGAAATCCGGGTATTCCGACTCGCGCCCGTAGAACATCTCGCGCTTCATCGACCCGAAGAAGGACTCCATGATGCAGTTGTCCAGGCAATTGCCTTTCCTCGACATCGACTGACGGATCCCGCGGCTCCTCAGCTCCCCGACGTACCAACGCTGCTGGTATTGCCAACCCTGGTCGGAATGGAAGATCAGCCCCCGAAGGCCCGGATGCCGCGAGAAGGCCGAATCCAGCATCCTCCTCGTCTGGGAGAAGTCCGCCCTGAGGCTCAGGTCATACGCCACGATCTCGCCGGTGAACATGTCCTTGATCGGGCTGAGGTAGCATTTCCCCCACGGGAAGGAGAATTGGCTCACGTCGGTCGTCCATTTCTCGTCGGGCCCGCCGCAGGAGAAATCGCTCCTGTGATGGGTCTGGCCGTCCTTCCTGACGTATTCCTCGATGATGAGGTCCGGGGCCACCTTCCCCACGGTCCCTCGGTAGGAATTGTAGTTCACGGTTTTGACGATGCCTTTGAGCCCCATCTTCTTCATGAGGCGCTGCACCTTCTTGTGGTTCACGGCGACGCCCTCGGCACGGAGCTGGGCCCAGACGCGCCGCACGCCGTACCTTCCCCTCGACCCCTCGAACGCCGAGGCGATCAGCTCCGCGGCCCCCTCGTTCTTCGCGTCGGGGTCCGCTTTCG
This sequence comes from Tenericutes bacterium ADurb.BinA155, assembly GCA_002068375.1. Next base: position 639 of record MVZL01000095.1, on the reverse strand, counting down.
ACTTTTCGTAGAAATAGGTGGACTTCGCCAGTTTGGCGACGGCCAAAAGCTCGCCTATTTTGGCGTTTTTCGACTCTTCTTTCGTTTGGAGGACGGCTTCGAACCTCTGCCTTGGGGACGCCCCTCCGACGCCACCAAGGCCCTCAAGTTTTTTAAGTAGGCTATCTCGAGGGTTTTGAGCTCGTTCTCCCTTCTCAGGGCCTTGTTCTCCGCCTCGAGCTGCTCCATCGTCTTCTTCGGCATGCTTGGGCTTCCTGCCTTTCGGCTTCGATTGTAGCCCATCCTCGCCCTTTTCTCGATAGGCCCGGAGCCAATTCATCACGCACGCGCAGTTCGCCATGCCCAGCGAATAGGCGACCCCCGATATCGATTCGCCGGCCAGGACGCGCCTCACCGCCTCGATCTTCCGCCCCTGCGAGAACTTCTTATCGCGGCCGTGAATGAGGCCTTTCTCGCCGAAAATCTCATACACGTGGATCCACGTCAGCACTTTTCTGTGCCAACCCTTCAAAGAGCTCGGACACCCTTTTGGGACGGGAACTGATCCCCCGGACATGTAGTCCCTCACCCACTTCAGCTTCTGCTCGAATGTGTACTTCATAAGAAAAGTACCCCGCTTTCTGGTTTGGTCCAGAGTTT
>MVZL01000094.1 GCA_002068375.1 Tenericutes bacterium ADurb.BinA155 | reverse complement strand
CCCGGTTTGGAGATTCGGCATCTTCTCTTTGAGGAGGTTATTGAAATAGGCGTAGAGGACCCGGGCTTCATCGGGCTTTAGGGCATCGATAAAGGAAGGACGGTTTCCTTCTTTAAGCGCGCCATAGAGGGTGAACTGGCTGACCGAAAGGATCGAGCCATTCACTTGGCTTAATGAAAGATTGGTCTTTCCATTTTCGTCCGGGAAGATCCTTAGTTTCATGATCTTATCGACCATCTTGGCGATGATTGCTTGGTTATCGCCTGGGGTGAAGCCAACGAAAAGAAGGAAGCCGCGCCCAATCGAGGCGACTTCCTTAGAATCGATGGTAACCGAGGCCTTTAAGACCTCTTGAACCAAGACCCGCATTATTTGATGTAGGCGTGGACGATCGGTTGGACCTTCACTTCGACCGAGGATAATTCAAAGGCGTCGTGGACGTCTTTAATGACTTCAGTCACGCCTTCCTTATTGGTATAGCAGGTGGCGAGCAGATCGCCTTTATGGACCTGGTCCCCCACTTTCTTCGCTAAAAGGATGCCCGCGCTCATATCGATCACGTCGGTCATGGTCGCCCGGCCCGCGCCAAGCTTCATCGCCGAAACGCCGATCGTCATCGAGTCGATCCGTTTCACGTAGCCCGCATTTTCAGCGCGGACTTCGATCGCGTACTTCGCGACCGGGAACTTCTCCGGATGCTCAATATAGGATTCATCGCCGCCTTGGGCGTGGAACAAAGCGATGAGTTTTTGATAGCCCGAACGATCATCGATCGCCTGTTTGATCCGGGCGACCCCTTCTTCGTGGCTCTTCACGATCTTGGCCTGTTCGAGCATAATCGCGCCGGCTTGTTCGACGAGTTCGACCAAATCCTTCGGCCCTTGGCCATTTAAGGTTTTGATCGCTTCTTTCACTTCGAGCGAATTGCCGACCGCTAAGCCTAGCGGCTGATCCATATCGGTCAAAATGGCTCTCGTATCGCGATGGAGCGAATCGCCGATCTTGACCATTGTTTCCGCGAGTTCCTTCGCCCGTTCGAACGTTTTCATAAACGCGCCGGAACCAAATTTCACATCGAGCAAAATGCAATCGCTGCCCGAGGCGAGTTTCTTTGACATGATCGAGGAAGCGATGAGCGGAATGCTCTCGACCGTCCCCGTCACATCGCGCAAAGCATAAAGTTTCTTATCGGCCGGATCGATATCCGCGGTCTGGCCCATGATGGCGAGCCCGATGGTGTTGACTTGGTTGATAAACTCCTTTTCGGTTAAACCAATCCGCATCCCCGGGACCGACTCCATCTTATCGAGCGTACCGCCGGTATGACCTAAGCCCCGGCCCGACATTTTGGCGAGTTTCGCTCCGCAAGCCGCAACGAGCGGCCCCAAAACGAGCGAAGTCTTATCGCCGACTCCGCCGGTCGAATGTTTATCGACTTTGATTCCCTTGATCGAAGAGAGATCAATCGTCTCGCCCGAATGCATCATCGCATCGGTGAGATTGGCGATTTCATCGGGTTTCATCCCCCGCCAAACGATCGCCATCGCAAAGGCACTGGCTTGGTAATCAGGGATACTGCCTTGGACGTAACCCTGGACGAAGAAGTCGATCTCTTGTTTGGAAAGGGAGCCCCCGTCACGCTTCTTTTCGATAATGTCTACCATTCTCATAGTGCTTTTACTATATCAAAACCGCGGGAGATTTGACACTAGGAGCCTAGAAAACCTTATAATAGAGGCAATGAATCTTGCGGAAAGCCTTGGAAACTACTTGCCCAAAGAAGAAATTTCTTCTTTGGAAAAAGCCTTAACCGCCCCGGCGGTCCATGCTTTGCTTTTGAATCCCGAGAAGATTTCCGATGAAGAATTCCTTAGGCGTTTCCCCCACGTGAAGAAGCATCCTTTCGTTAGCCACGCTTACCTCTACGATAAAGCCGAATACGAATTCGGTCAGAATCTGCTTTATGACGATGGGGCCTATTCGATTCAGGATCCTAGCGCGATGATGGTCCCCTACTTTTTGAATCCGACTTCCGACGATATCGTCCTCGATATGTGCGCGGCGCCCGGAGGCAAAACCATCGGGGCTTCGGTCCTAATGGACAATAAAGGCACGATCATCGCGAATGATATTTCTTATCCCCGGGCCAAGGATATGTCGCAGAACATCGAACGGATGGGCCGGGGTGACATCATTGTCACTTCCACCGATTTCGTCTTTGCTTACGTGAACTTCCTTAACGCCTTCGACAAAGTCATTTTGGACGCCCCGTGCAGCGGTTCCGCGATGTTCCGGAAGAACGAAGAAGCGGAACGGGATTGGAATCCTTCGAAGGTGAAGTCCTGCGTGAAGCGGCAGCTCGAGCTCCTTGAGCTTTCGTATGCGATGCTAAAAGAAGGCGGGACCTTAGCTTACAGCACCTGCTCCTTCTCCTATGAAGAAGATGATGGGGTCATCTTAGCCTTTAAGGCGGCCCACCCCGAGATCGAACTTGTCTCTTTGCCCGAAGATCCTTCCTTTTACCGGACGAAAGAGCTCCCGGAAGCGGTCCATCTTTTCCCGGATCACTTCGAGGGGGAAGGCCAATTCGTCTGCCTCTTCAAAAAGCCCGGCGTTCTCAGCCGGAATTCGCATGAAGTGGTTGCCAATAGCCAATACAAAGATTTCATCGCCCAATATGGCCTCGAAGGCCGGAGCAATGAAATTCTCCGCGGCAAGTTCTATTCGCTCTACCAGCATTTTGACGCCTCGCACCTCAACATCCTCCGTTATGGGGTCAAGCTCTTCGAGGTCCGCGAGATCTTTATCCCGGACCACCACCTCAGCCATTTCGTGAGTTCCGAGAATTCCATCGCGATTTCGGAGAAGGAAATGAAAGCCTATATCCATGGTGACACTTTCCCGACTGTCTTATCCGATGGCTTCTATATCGTAAGCTATGACCAGCAAAACCTCGGATTCATCAAGGTGACCCAAGGGGTCGCGAAAAACCATTATCCGAAAGGATTGCGCCGCGAGATCAAATAAACGCCGGAAGCGAAGTTCCGGCGTTTTTTAATGTTCGTTATGGAGATAGACGGTCCACCACTGGGGGTCGGGCGGATATTGCTTATATTTTTTCGCGTCCATATAGGCTTGGTCCCGTTTCTTCATCGCTTCGATCTCGTCGGAAACCTTTTGCTCGACGATCGGGGCGAAGTCGGTGGTTGCCATCTTAAGATAATCTTCTTTAAAGTACGGCGGGAAGATCTTGATTTGGATCGGATAGCTCTTGTAATTGAATTTCCGTTTAAAGGGACGGAAGTTCCCGTATTCCGCCATTGGGATGATCGGCACGCCAGTCCGATAAGCGAGTTTAAAGGAACCGGGGTGGAACGGGAGCATCGGCCCGTTCGGGTCTTTGTTCCGGGTGCCTTCCGGATAAACGGCATAGGAGCAGTAACCGGCGTTTAATCTCCGCTCCGCCTCATCCATGATGGCGACGTTCTGGCGAAGATCGCTCCGGTCGAGCATGCTGCCCTCAACCGAGGACATCACCCGGCCAACGAAGGGGTACTTCTTGACTTCTTTTTTGCTGATGAAGGTGAGCGGGCGCTCGCTGATAGCGACGAGCACCAGCACATCCATCATCGATTGATGATTGGCGACGAGGACAAACGGCCCTTTTTGCGAATTGAGGTATTCCAGCCCTTCGACTTGCATGTTGAGGCGGAAACGCTTGATCGTTTTCACGATGAGCTTTCTCGCTGCGGCATAGCGAACCTCAAAAGGATAACGTTCGGGATGGCGGGAATAACGGAGCATCCAAGCGAAGTAGTCCCATAAGATTCGGGGTCCACAAAGTAAAACGAGTCGGAGGAACTTAAACATAACTCCCCTAGTTTACCACTAGGAGGGTCAACCTTAAATCCGTTTTAAGGCTTCTTTGGTCGTATAGATCTCATCGAGCTCGTCGATGAGGATGAGCCCGAGCTTCGGGTCGGTCTCGATCCGGCCTTTGAAGACGATGAAGCTGCCTTTCGGCCCCTTCATGAACGAACCGTCGATGCAAAGCATGCTCCGGACCGGGATTTGATCGGTCTCGAAATGGCCGCTTGGGCCCGGAATCACCCGGTCGACTTCGACATAGCGGGTCTTCTCGTCAATCTGCGCGCCTAGCCGTCCCGAAACGAAAACGCTTGAGAGCATAAAAATGCCTCCTTTTCTCAAGTTGATCTATTTCAGGGTTTTGAAGTTGCTTCCCGTTCTAGGCTCTTATTTATCTAAGAGGGACGTCACGATCACCGAGCGTTTTGGGATGGAAACGCTGCGGATCTTTTTGGCCTTAGCGAGGAGGCCGCTATCATCGAAGAGGAGGTCATGGTCGCACTCTTCTTCGTATAGGCCATCTTCGTCGGTCGGGTTGATATAGAATTCGAGATCGTTCCAAGGAGCGATCGCGTTCTTGTCTTCGAAACGGACATGGAGGATATCGCCGATATCGGTCAAGTTGACCATCTGATCGATCACGCGGGGGTCGTAGACGTGCAAGAAGAGATGAGCCTTCCGGAACGCGACGAACTCTTTAAAGTAATTGTACATCGAAATCCGTTCATCCAGGAGCTTATAGGAGAACTTGTTATAGTGGTCGCCCTTATTGTAGGTGTTGCCGTCGCCCCACTTGCTTTCTCCGATTTCTTGGCCCATATGGATGAAAGGAATGCCAAAGGATAGGAGCACCACCGCCGTTCCTAAAGAAATCAGATGGAGCCGCGCTTCGAGCGAAAGGTCCGGGCGCTTGGCCTCCAAATAATCGAAGATCGTGTCGTTATCGTGGCACTCAATGTAATTGACCGATTGGGCGGCGTTAAGGAAACGTTTCGGGATGATGAAATCGAGATCGGAGCCGACATAGGCGTTCTTGAAGGGCTGCAAGGCCTCTTCATCATTCGTCAGATAACGCTTTAAGGATTCGCGGTAGGCATCATTGAAGAAGCCAAAGTCCGGCAGAAGTTTAGCGTTACCATAGGTTCCTAACGGCAGCGAGATTTCGCTCCCCATGTCCCAGCCTTCCCCATAAAGGAT
>MVZL01000093.1 GCA_002068375.1 Tenericutes bacterium ADurb.BinA155 | reverse complement strand
AAGATGCTCGCCGACTATAGCCCCGAGAAGAAAGGCAACTCGGATTATGAGACCCTGAAGGAACTCGATCAGAAGGTGAACCGCCTGCCGAAGATCAACGCCTTCGTGATGGGGGCGATCTATACTTTGGTCTTAGGCTTCGGGATGGTCCTTTGCCTCAAGGCGATGAGCTTCGAAGGCCTCGATTGGCTCGGCTATGTCCTTGGAGGAGTCGGAATCCTCGGGATGATCGGAAATTACTATGTCTATAAGGTCTTTCTCCATCACCAAAAAACGATCTACGGCGACCGCATCGTCGAAGTGTCAAAGAAAATCTTGGGCTAATTCCGCCAAATCGATTCTCGGTGAAATAGAGCAAGCCATGGCAAGGGATGACCTTGCCATTTTTTAGCGGAGCTCGTAACGGTTCGGGAACGCATGGCTTTTCCGGCGCTTGGTGAGTTTCAGCTGGCCATAAAAAAGAACCACGACTTCAAAAGAGGTGACGGCCAAAGCGATGAGTCCGCTGATGAGACTGACCCACCAAGGGCCTTTCGAAAGGTCCATGATCCCATAGACGTTATTGAGGTCTTCTTTATCGGAGATGCGGTGGAGGGTGGCTAAAGTCCCTACCACCGCGATATAAATCGCAAGGGGAAGGAGGTCAGGGATCGCCCGGATCCAGAAGGAACGCTTGCTCCAATAGGGCTCTTCGTAAACTCAATAAGACACCATCGTCCCTAGCGGAATGAGCAGATGGGCGAAAAAGTTGGTGGGGAAAGCAAATAAAGAAAAGTATACCCTCGGCCTCCTTTTCTTCGGAGAGGGGGACCGGCGAAGGAAAACGCGGTCCTAAAACCAAAAGAAAGAAAGGCTCCATGGGGCCCTTCTTTTCCGGATGCGTTCAAACAAATGAAAAAATGGAAAGCGAAAAAGAGGAAGAAAAAGGATCGTTAAGCCGCGGGCATTGAGACGAAGGAGAAGAAGAACCCTAACAGGAAGAAAAGAACCGAGCAGCCCATTAAAATCACGCTGGCGTTCGTGAGACGCTTCGCGGCAGTGGGACCGAGCTTAAGGAGCAAAGCCAGTAAGGAACAAACGAGGAGCCCTAAGAAACAAAGGGGCAAGAGATAATCGAGGAAGGTGAAAGGTCCCCGTTCCCATAAAAGCCAAGCCATCGAGAAATATTCATCGTAGCGATAAAAGGATTGCTCACCCGATGAAGTCTGGGCCGGCACGGCATAATGGGCGACGATCCAAGGGGTCAAAAAGAGAACGATGAGGATGAGAGCTAATCCCACGCCCACCCAAGCCCAAGCGTTATTGAGATGCTGCGATTTCTTTGGGGTTTCGCTGGCGGCGTCTTTCGCGGGATCCAAAGGGGCCGCTTTCCGTTTTCCTCGGAAATAAAGGATGACGAAAACGAGTAAGCCCCCGAAAGAAACGAAAGTGGCGGCGATCCAACCCCAGGGGGCAAAATTCGACACGCTGGTGCTGGTGATGGTAGCAATGCTTAAAGCCAAGAAGGCGCAGAAAAGCGTGCCGAAAGTGATGAGACCCGCGAGGACTAACCGTGAGGAACCGGCCCGGTAGACCGAGTAAAGGGCGGGGAGGAGTCCGGCGAGGCAAAGGAGCAAAAGCACGGCCGAAATGATACTGATATTCGAGTCCTCGGAGTGAAAAGCGGCTAAGACCAAGATCGTTCCTAATAGAGCGACCAAGACCATCCCGAAGACGAAGACGATCGGCCAAGTTGGGGCGACGTGGGACTTCTTTTCCGCTTTGGCGTCATCGTATTCCTCGACCCCGATCAGGTCATCGACTTTGACCCCTAAGACATGGGCGAGCGATTTTAAGGTCGGAATATCGGGATAACCTTTTCCGGTCTCCCATAAACTGACCGCTTGCTGAGTCACGAAAAGGGCCCGGGCCAAATCGCCTTGGGTCATATTCTTGGAAGTGCGGATATTTTTGAGGTTATCTTTGAACATGGTTTTTTTCTCCGCGACCACTATTATCCATCCAATCGACAAAAGCGAACAAGCCTTACTTGTAGGCTGTAACCATCGGGATTTTTCTGAAAATCGGCCCCTTTGGTTTTTTAGGATCCCTTTCCCGGGAAGGATCCGACGAGGAAGGAAGCCGAAGTGGTTTTCAAATCGCAGGGACGAGGCTATGATGTTTTTTATTCGGGCGAAGCGGCAAAATGCCACCCCCTCCCTAAAGGAACAAACCGTCCATGAAGCAAACCCATTATCCCGTCGCCAATCCTTATCTCAATAATGGGAAAGCGATTCTTAGCGTCCTTCTCATTGCTTTGCTCCTCGTTGGGGCCGGGATCGCTTTTCTTCTCGTGGCCAAAAACCAATTTCAGGGCGATGAGCAAGTGAACGCGACCATCGTTGAGCTTGTTCGCTATGACGCCTTCAATGAAGAGGCCTGTTACGTCGATTACACCTATGCGGGTGTGAGCTATACCCACGGGCGCCTCGGGGACTATTCTTCCACTTGGTACGTCGGCCAAGTCTTGGCCATCTATGTGAATCCGAAAGATCCAACCCAAATTCATTCGGTCTCGGCCCTTAGCACCGGCCCCTATCTTTTCTTTGGCTTTGCCGGAGGGATGGCTCTCCTATCGCTTCTTCTTGAAGGCTACAACCTTTGGAATGCCCAAGCCTTTTTCCCGAAGAAAAAATCCGATAACAAGGTCACGGCTGCCCTCGTTTCGGTTGAACCCCTTAAATCGCATGGCCAATTCCGCCTCAGCTTCTCCCTCAATGAGAAAACCTATTCCTCGCGCCGGCTTAAAGGCGACTACCCTCTGATCCAGCAACTTTTAGCCCAAAAGCCCATTGTCACGGGGGCCTACTTGGATCAAAAAGGCCACTTTGCCCCCGACTATCCGGAACTTAATGCGACTTTATTAAGGCTCAAGAACGAAGCGGGGCTAACCTTGGCCCCGGATTATCGGGGCCTCGATCCCAACGACGACGGCTCCCATCACTTTTGATTCCTCGTTTTGTCAACTTAAAAACAGCCTCTAATCAGTTGTTTTTGTATTCTTCTCGCAAATAATAAAACGGATGATAGAATATCCAAGGCCTTGGAGCCGAGGATTCCTTTATTAAGAAAAGCATTGTATCCGAAATGTGTCTCGACGCGATGTTCATCGCCCTGTATTTTCTTTTGGCGAAATTAACCTTCCCCATCGGAAACATCCATTTGACCTTGGCTTCGTTGCCGCTTGTGATCGCCGCCTTGCTCTTAGGGGTTCGCTCGACCGTCGTGATTGCTCTCCTAGGCGAATTCCTCAATCAGCTTTTAGGCTATGGCCTCACCCTCACGACCCCGATCTGGATGCTGCCTCCGCTCGTGCGGGGCCTTACGATCGCCCTCGTCGCGTATGCCTTCCAAAAGAAAGGCGACGCTTTAGAAAATCACAAGGTCCTTTATTTCGTGACCCTTTTAGCCGCCGCGGTTTTAACGACCGGGGCCAATACCCTCGCCTTAGTTTTGGATGCGCTTATCATCGGCTATCCTTTGGCTTTAGCCTGGATTGAAACCTTGATCCGATTTGCGGTGGGGCTTGGGAGCGCCCTTTTGGTGGCCCTCCTTGCGTTACCCTTACTCAAAGTCGCGAAGCACTATTACCTTTTTGCTCCGTCGGTGAAAAAGAACTAAGCCCTTTCGGCTTTTATTTTTTGATGTAACGCTGCAAAGGCGAATTGATTTTGCTAGGCAAGGTCATCTTGATTAAGCCATCCTTGATCGCGGGCTCAAGATAATTCCGCTTGGTCGCGACCCGGCTCTTTAAGCCGAGCTTCAGCATGATCTCTTTGCTGCTATAGGAGACTTTGGGCCGCATGATGGAAAGCAGTTTCTTCTCGAGTTCGGTTTGCTCCTTCGTGATGGAACGTAAACCGCGTCGAGCATCATCTAAGGCCCCGGCGATTTGATCGAAGAGGAAAAGGATATAGGGGCCGCAATCGCCGGAATCGCTCGAAAGATGAAGGGCTTTTAAGCTGGCTTTCGGATTCGAAAGGACCCGTTTTTCATAAGGAAGATAGCCAAAGATCTTGCGGTAGGGGGCGAGAACCGCTTTCCCATAGCTTAAGGCCAACTCTTCGTTCCCTTTCTTTAAGGGCCCGAGCGCGGTCAGCATATAGGTGAAGACGGCGGAAAGAAGTAAGGGGTTCATCGTCGCTTGGCTTTTCTTCGCCCAAAGGAAGAGTTTCTTGAGTAATGGCGAAATGTCCTTCACGGTCTTTTCCCGGGTTTTCGCCTCAGCGAGATAACCGACGGGATCAAAGGGGTCTTTCGGGAGGAAACAAGGCTTCAACATCGCCCGTTCCTTAATCTGAGAAAGCGCTTGGGAATCCGATAGGGCTCCCACCTTCTCCATGATGGTCGCGACCCCGCCTAAAATCGGGTTCGTAATCGCGAAATTCGATGCATATTGGCCCATAGGAACCTCCTCCTAAAAAGAACGATACTTGCTTATAATATAACACCAGTCTCATATATGAAGTAGTATATTTTGCTTTCGAAGCTCTTTTGAGGCTTCCGCTCAAAAAAACGAAATCCTTCTCCCGTAAGCGTGCGCGCGAGTGTTATAGTATCTTCGATATGGATACTTTAGGTTGGATTATTTTAGGATCGGTCGGTGGGGCTTGCCTGATCGGTTTATTGATTCTGCTCAACTTCACCGTCTTTGCCCATAACCGGGCGAAGAAGCAAGTCCGTGAGATTTCGCGGCGGTTCGAATACCTGCACGCCCTCCTTTTTGGCCAGGATAGCCAATTCGTGAAGCGGCTCGAGATCATCGCGCGGACCAACCTCCTCTACGTCGATATCCACATGAAGTTCAATAAACGTTACAAGGACATCCGCGATAAGAGCGATGCGATCGCCCAGGCTTCGATCAACTCCTTAAAGGACGCCTTAAGCGATCATAAGTACGCCGAACTCAAGAAGAAATTCCCGGAAGCGAAGGAAACCCTCGCGAATTACGAAGCCGAGGTGAACGCCCTCAATAACGACTTGCTCGCCGTCGTGAAGCCCGAAGAAGACTGCCGGCAGCAATCGCTCCAATTAAAAGAAGAGCTTCGGAAGATCAAACAGGATTATTACGTGAAGCAAGCCGACCTCACAG
>MVZL01000092.1 GCA_002068375.1 Tenericutes bacterium ADurb.BinA155 | reverse complement strand
CCCCGTCTCGGCGTTAATACCTCCATCGACTTCGAGGAGGGTCCGGAGATGCCGTTCATCGATCGCTTCCCGTAACACTTTAATTTTATCTAAGGCGTTCGGCATAAAGGCTTGGCCACCTTTACCCGGCTCCACCGACATCACGAGGACGAGGTCGAGCTGCTTTAAGAAAGGAAAAAGAACCGTGGGAGAGGTATTAGGTTTCACCGACATCCCCACTTTGGCCCCGGCCTTTTTGATTTTCTCGATGCAAAGCTTCCGAGTCTCATCGTCGATTAGGGCTTCGTAATGGAAGGTGACGATGTCGGCTCCGGCTTTGGCGTAGGCGGGTCCAAGGTCGAGCGGATTGGCCACCATGATATGGACATCATTCACTAGTTCATGCTGGTCGTGGATCTGCTTAACGAAATCGAGCGATAAGGACGTATTCGGAACAAATAAGCCATCCATGATATCGATATGGATAAATTGGGCGCCGGCTGCTTCCGCTTTTAAGATCTCGGAAACGATCTTCGTCTTATCGGCCGACAAAATACTCGGGGCAACGATGATCGGTTTCATTTGAATCCAAAGATCTTGCTGAGCAAGGTCTTATGCTCCTTAAAGTTTTCTTTATCGCCCATCGCTTGGACGAGGGCCTCATGCATTTCCATCGCGTTTTGATAACGCTCTTCCGGCGATTTCCGGCAGGCTTTGATGATGATTTTATCGATCGAATGAGGAATGCTCGGGACGATCTTACTCGGCTCCGGGAAATGCTTTTTGATCTGCTTTAACGCCACTTCGGCTGGGGTTTGGCCATCGAAAGGAACTTGGCCGGTCAGGATTTCAAAGAAGACGATCCCCATCGAATAGATGTCGCTTTGGACGCCAGCGGGCGCCCCGGTGAGGATTTCGGGCGCGCAATAGTAGACCGTCCCTTGGATCGAGTCGTCGTCAGGCTGAGGAGCCCCGGCTGGCGTCGCGATCCCAAAGTCGGTGATCTTGAGGGTGCCATCGGACATATAAAAGAGGTTATCGGGTTTGATGTCGCGATGGATGATCCCGTGTTTATGGATGTAATCGATCCCCGACGTGAGCTGAAGCATCACTTCGCAGGCATCGGAAACGGAAAGGGACAAAGTGAAATTGAGCTTGTCGCGCAGGGTTTGGCCTTTGATGTACTCGTTAGCCATATAAGGCCGGCCTTCCACCATTCCCCGGCCATAGACCTTCACGATATTGGGGTTATTGAGCGAGGCCGCGGCCGCGCATTCATTCTCGAAACGCTCCAGATTCTTCGGGTCGCTTAAAAGATCTTCCCGCATGATTTTTAAGGACACCACGCGGTGCCCGATCAAATCATTGGCCTCATAGACATCGGCCATCCCTCCGGTCGCGATCCGCGAGGTGATGCGGTAACGCCCGTCGATATGATCGCCGATCTTGATCATTTGAGCGGCTCCCAATAGGCGACGGCGATATTGTCGCTGCCCCCGTTATTGTTGGCTTCATTAATGAGGGATAAGGCCTTTTGATCGGCCCGTTCATCGGTGGAGATAAGGCTCCGGATCTCGTTTTCGGCCACGTTGTTGTAGAGGCCGTCGGAGCAAAGCAAAATCGGCTCGCCATGGTAAGGGATCACTTTGACGTCGACCGAAGCCGAGGGATAAATCCCAAGGGCATTCATGAGGACGTGGCGTTCGGGGTGGGACAAGGTCTGGGATTCGCTGATCTTCCCGGTCCGATAAAGGAAATCGACGTAGGTCTGGTCTTCGCTAAGGCGGACTAACGTATCGTTTTTAAGGGCGTAGCAACGGGAATCGCCGACATTGGCCAAGACCAACTTATCTTTCACGATCCAAGCGGCCACTAGGGTCGTTCCCATATCTTTATAGACCGAATTCTTATCGGCTTCATCGAAGATGATCCCATTGGCTTTCTTCACGGCCTGGGTGATCCAAGTTTTCCGTAAAAAGGAAGGGACGTGGCTATTCTTATGGGCGAAGCTATCGAGCATCGAGTCGATCGCCATTTTGCTGGCGTAGTCGCCTTTGTTCTGCCCGCCCATCCCATCGCAGACGATCAAAAAGACCTCGCCGTCGCTATTGAGTTGGACATAGGCCTGGTCTTCATTGGAGACCCGGACCTTCCCGATATCCGTCTTAAAGGCGTATGTTCCTTTATAAACGGGCTTCATGGCTTACTTACCGGATCCTTTTTGGGCAAAACGTATTTCACCCGGAGCTGCCCGCAGGCCGCATCGATATCGGTGCCGAATTCCTTGCGGATCGTCGTGTTGATCCCCTGCTTCATCAAGCGGTCCCAAAAGGCCCTTACTTGGGGCTCCGGGCTCCGCTCATAGGGTTTTTCTTTCACCGGGTTATACGGGATCAAATTCACATAAGCGAGGGTTCCGCGGATGAGTTTGGCGAGTTCATCGGCGCATTCCAAAGAATCGTTCACGCCTTTCAGCATGATATATTCGAAGGTGACGCGGCGGCCGCCATTCTCTTCGTAATAATGGACCGCTTCCATCAGCTGATCGAGCGGATAAGCCTTCGCGATCGGCATGATTTGCTGGCGGATCTTGTCATTGGGGGCGTGCAAGGAGATCGCGAGGTTGATCTGAAGACCTTCCTTCGCGTATTTCTTGATCCCATCGACGAGGCCGCAGGTGCTGACGGTGATGTGCCTCGCCCCGATCGCTAAGCCTTCTTGGGCGTTCATGATCCGGATGAAATCCATCACGTTATCGTAGTTATCGAAAGGCTCGCCGGTCCCCATCACGACGATGTGGGTCACGTTTTCTTTTTCTTCAGAAAGGAGCTGGTTCATCACCAAGACCTCCCCCACCATTTCCGCGGCGGTGAGGTTCCGTTCTTTCTTCAAAAGCCCCGAGGCGCAAAAGGCGCAGCCCATGTTACAGCCGACTTCGGAGGAAACGCAGATGACGTTGCCATAGTTGTAACGCATGAGGACGGTTTCGACTTTGGCCCCGTCGCTCATCTGGAGCAGGAGTTTGATCGTGCCGTCTTCGCTATCCTGGCGTTTGAAGACGCTTGGGAGGTAGAGGCAATAGTTCCGCAGCAAGATCGTTCGAAAACCCTTCGAGATATCGCTCATCGCGTTGAAATCGAGGACATGTTTTTGGTAGAGCCAACTGTAGAGCTGCTTCGCCCGATATTTACTCTCGCCTAAACCGACCATTTCATCGGTGAGTTTAGAAAGAGTAAACCCTAAAAGATTGACTTGTTCCATCGAAACTACTTCGCCGCCGCCCCTTCGGCGGAAACGGCGACCTGCGGGACGCTAGCCTTAGCTAAATCCGCTAGGGGCGGAGTGACTTTGGCGAGCTTCGGTTCTTTTTTAAGGACGGCATAGTACATCGCGGTATCGAGATCCTCATACGGGAAGAGCTGACTCTCCGAAACGAGTTTGAACTCGGAATGGTGCTCGACGAATTCGGCGAGGGTCTGGTGGCCTTCTTTCCGCGAGATCGTGAAGATCATGTAAATCAGGGTTCCGCCTTCGGCCACGTATTTGCTGCAGCCTTCAAGGCAAGCCTTTTCTTTGGCGAAGAGCGAATCCATCCCATCCTTTTTGAAGTGCATCAAATAGTCGGGGTATTCGCGGATGAGGTCGAAGTTCGAGCTATTGGGGCAGGCAACCACGAGGTCCTGGGGCCGGCTGATCGCGGCATCCATCGCCAAAGGATCTTCGGCCGAATAGAAGTTGATGTTATGGAGATTAAGCGATTTGATGAGCTTCGAGACTTCAACGTACTTGTCGACGTTATAGACCCCAAGGTTGAGGCCAACCGATGAGCCATAGCTCACGATGAATTCCTTTAAGATCGCGTCATCGGCGTTGCCATTGAAGCATAAGGCTTCGCAGGGTTCTTTGATCTTGAACTCGTCGAGGACTTTCTTGAGGGCGGCTTTTTCTAAGAAGAGCTTCCCCTGCTTCACTTCATCGAGCCGGCGGAGCGGGGTCTTGCCGACATAAGTCACGAGATCGCTCACCGGGGTCGGCTTAAAATCCGGATTCTTCACGAGATCTTCGGTCTTGAGGAGATCCGTCCGGACCCGTAAGGACGAAACGAGGGGCCGGATGTTCTTCCGTAAAATCCGATAGGTCGCGCCATAGCCATAGTGCTCCCAGATCTTAAGAACCCATTCCGGGGTGTTGTAGCGAAGAGAAAGGTACTGATCGCTATTGCGGGCGACCGTGGCCGGAATATATTCTTCGGGTTTGCCCGACTTCTCGAATAAGGGGGCGAGCAAGGCGAACTTCGCATCGCCCAGCTTCAATTTGAGGGCGGCTTTGATGTCCTCGGATTTATAACGCTTGAAGAAATATTCATTGGCGAGGACCAAGGCGGCATAGGATTTTTCTTCCGCCGTCCAATCGGGGGCAAGCGGGTTGAGTAAGAAAGTGAAAAGCAAGTGATGGCGGAGTTCGCATCCGACTAAGCCCGCGACGTTGCTCCGTAACGGCCGGATCGAAACATCGGCCTGGAACTTCTTCCGCAGGGCCTCGGCGAACTCGACATCGTTTCCGCTGATGTCGATCAGAATCTCGCTCGCTAAATCCAGTTCTTGCATGGGCTAATCCTCCTCGGGGATTATTTCTTTTTCGGATCGCTCGGCTTGGCCGCGTTTTCTTTTTCCTTCGCGGCTAATTTATCTTCAAAGCCTTCAAAGGCATTGCCAAGATAAATCTGATTGGGGTCATTCGGATCGAGGTCGCTCCGATCGCGCGGATCGGCTTCCTCCTCCTCGTCTTCTTCGTTCTCTTCGCCCGGCATATCGTCGGTGGAGACGATGTTGTCGCTTGCGATATAACGGGGATAGCTATCATTGATGTGCTCGTAATGGCTCGATTGCTCGAAGTATTCGAACTCAATTTCGACGTTGATCGAGAACTCGCTGAGGGTCTTCATGAGATACTCCGCGACCTTGCCTTCGCAGGGTTTATATTTGATCGGAGCCCGCACGATCACGATCGTGTTCCAGCTCGTTTGTTCGGTGCCATGGTGGAAGACCATCGCGTTCGGAGCGTAGAAATTAAGCAGGTTTTCATCGGATTCGAAAAGGTTTGCCAAGTTGGCGGAATTGTCCTTGCTATAACGTCCGACGACGAATTGGTCGAGACCAAGGATGCTGATGGTGATCATGTTAGTGAATATCCCTCACGTTGTG
>MVZL01000091.1 GCA_002068375.1 Tenericutes bacterium ADurb.BinA155 | reverse complement strand
GGAGGCATCACCGATCACGGCGTCGGTTCCGCATTCGGGGCAGATCGCCGAAATCCCCCGCTCATCATTGATCCAATCTTGGACCTTGCGGGCACTATAGATCGAACGGCAGAAAAAACAGCCGCACTTCTGGCTGGACACGATTTCGATTTCGTTATTGGAGGCGTGGGCTTTGATCGCTTCCAATTGAGTTTTGGGATAAATCGGATCGACGGTTTTCTTCACTTTTTCTTTTTTAAGGGCTCTCATTGCGTGGCTATTCTATCACTAAGTGATAGCCTTAACATCTAAAGAAATAATCCGAGGATCGCTAAGGCCAAAAGCGCGAGGGCGAGGAAGCCCATTCCGCCGTAAAATTTAGGGTTGCGCGGTCCAAACTCCACCGCGGCGCTATAACCTAAGATCGCGATCATGATCGGAAGGTAGAACCAGCCCGCCGGCGCGAGCCAAAGGTTATCGTCGAAATTCGCGATCAGGGCATTGATGAAACCTAAAAGCATCAGGAGGACCATGGGGATGTTGCGGAAGCGGCGAACCCCAAAGGTCGGGGCCGGCCCCTTCGTCCAATGGTTATCGGAGAAGCAACAGGCGATGATCCGAACGCAAGCCACTAAACAGCCCGTCATGAAGAAGAAGGCGTTTTGGGAGAGATAGAAATAGTAATCAAGGAATAGGAAGACCAAGAATCCTAAGGTCATAAAGACCGAAATGAGGAGGTCGCCTAGGCCGAGGAGCGCCCGGCATTTCGCCGGATCTTTTCCACAAAAAGAGAAGACCCGTGTAGCGAAGTGGAGCCCTTCCCCCACCGCGAAAGTGAGACTCATGACCCCAAAGGCAATCCGAAGCTTGACCGGGTTTAAGGCAATCGTGAGGATCCCGAGGACCAACATCGAAAGAAAAAGGAAGCCATCGAGGAGAATCCCAAGGGTCTTGTTCTTCACTAAAGTGGGTGAACTTTCCATGCTTTGCTATGATAGCGCGTTTGCATAGCGCGCGCACGCTTGTATATAATTGTAGCCAACATGAAAAAAACCTTTGGCGGAATCAAAGTCTACTGGATGTTGATTGTTTTGGGGTTATGCCTTCTTGGCATCATCTTCGGCTCCTTTTGGGATTTCAATCTTTCAAACGCAATCGCCAAGCCGAATAACGGCTTCGGCGTTTTCTTTGAATCCTTCGGAGAAGCCCTCGGCTATGCGATGGTTCCGATTGCCGGAACCTTGATCTTCATGGGACTCAAAGATGATCGGCCAATCGGCTTGAAGATCCTCGGCTGGATTATCTTGATCGCTTCGATTGGAATTCCGACCTATATCCTTGGCCACGCCGCGACGAAGCCTTATACCTACGTTCTTCCGATCTATTGGGCTTATCCGATCGCTTTCGTCATTATGACCCTCTCCTCGATGTTCACTTATTTCCTAGCGGGCGTCGACGATAAAAACGTTTTGCTGAAAGCCGGCCTCACCATCTTGATCGCCATGCTGATTCAGCTCGCGATCGTCACCGTCTTAAAAGGCTTAGCGGAACGGCCGCGGTACCGTTACCTCATCGTGAGCAGCAACGCCACCGCTTTCCGCGATTGGTGGAACTGGGATCCCAGCAATTTCATGGGGATGATCCTCAAAGGCGAAGATGGTTTAAAGAGTTTCCCCTCGGGCCACACCGCGACCTCCTCGGTTTGCTTCTTATTGCCCTTATTGGCCTCCACGAAACCGAACAAGCTCTTTAAAGGCGAAGAAGCCGTCCTCTTCATTTTGGGCGGTCTCTACACCCTCATCATTGCCTACGCCCGGATTAGCGCGGGGGCCCACTTCCTCAGCGATGTCTCCTTTGGCGCGTTGATCGGATCCACCACGAGCTTCCTCACCGTCTTCATTGCCTATCAGCCGAAAAAAGAAGCGGTCAAAGCCGCTTAAACTTCTCTTCGTGCTCCTTTGAACGAGGGAACTCGTTTTCTTTCTTTTTAGCTCGAAAGACGCCATCGCGGCAAGTTCGGGGAGCGAACTCTACTATAGTTTCCTTCTTTTGCTGGCGGTTTTCCTCTTTGGCGTTCTTCCGGGCATCCTTCATCCCGCGATTTCAAACCACGAAAAAAAGAGCAATTGAGGTTGCTCTTTTGATTGAGGATTAATCCTTCAGAATCAGTTCGACCGGGCAATGGTCCGAGCCTTTGATTTCGTTATGGATCTTCGAATCAACGACCTTGGGCATGAGACGATCGGAGACCACGAAGTAGTCGATCCGCCAACCGGCGTTATTCTCACGCGCGTGGAAACGGTAACTCCACCACGAGTATTTGACTTCCTGCGGATAAAGGGCCCGGAACGTATCGACGAATCCGGCTTTTAGGAGCTTCCCAAACTCGGCCCGCTCTTCATCGGTGAAGCCGGCGTTATGGTGATTGGTGTCCGGATTCTTGATATCGATCTCTTCATGGGCAACATTGAGGTCGCCGGTGTAGATGACCGGTTTCTTGCTATCGAGATCCTTGAGGTAAGCCCGCAGATCTATTTCGTAGCCCATCCGGAACGAAAGACGCTTCAGCTCTTCGCCTGAGTTGGGGACATAAGCCCCGACGATGTAATAGTCTGGATACTCTAAAGTGATGACTCGGCCTTCCTCGTCGTACTTGCCTTTTTCTAAGCCATACGCAACGCTTAAAGGCTCTTTTTTCGCATACACGGCCACCCCGGAATAGCCTTTCTTCTCTTTGCTATTGGTGAAATAGAGATGGTAGTCCTTATTGGTATAAGGGAAGATCAGCCCCGCATCATCGGAATACTTGGTTTCTTCCAAGATGAAGACATCGGCATCGAGGGCTTTGAAGTCCTTTTCGAAATCCTTTTGGAGAATCGCACGGACGCCATTGACGTTGAATGAAATGATTTTCATGGGCCTATTCTACCTCACTCGCGGTCCAAACGATATTGAACCACATCCACCTTCTGGTCGATCTTGCCGATGTAGCGGCCCGCTTCCGTCCCGATGAGTTGAAAACCGAATTTCTCTAAAAGGTGGCGGGACCGGAGATTCCGCGCATCGGTTTCGGCAAAGCCATAACGGTAGCCTTGCTTCCAAAGAAAGGAAAGGACGGCGCTGAAGGCTTCGCTCATATAGCCTTGGCCCCAAGTGTCATCGCGAAGGATATAGCCGATCTCAAAGCCATGGCAAGGCAAATCCTTGATCACGTTGATCTCGCCAATCACTTCATTTCCTAAGCTGATCGCCCAGGCAAAATTCCGCGGCTTGTTGACCCAGCGGGACAGAATCCGCTTCGTGTCCTCGAGACTTCGATTAGGCCGCCAAAACAAAAACTCGGTGCACTTTAAGGAAGAGGTCCAGCGATACATATCGGGGGCGTCTTCCCTTTGAAAAGGCCTTAAAAGGAGCCGAGTTGTTTTGATTTCGGGGGTGATGACCATAGGCTATTTCGTCGGGGTTTGCGTAGCGTTTTCGGGGTTCGCGGTGAGACTGAAATCTTTGGTTTCTTTGACTTTCAGCATCAAGAAGAAGATCGAGAGAGTGAAGCATGGGGCGGCGAGGATGATGCAATACCACCCAATGAAAGTTGGATCCATCCGCTTGATCAAAATGGAACTTAGTCCCATCGAGATGACCATGCCGGCGCCATAGAAAAGGGTTTGAACCGACATCGCGGAAGCCCGTAAGTTCGTCGGGGCGCTTTCGCCGCACATGAGGATAAGAGTGTCGCTATTGCTCCAGTCGGCACCAAGGAAGAGGCCAAGCAAGAGACCCACGACGAATTCGTTCCAGCCAGCCGAACATCCGACCACGAAGAGAATGAGCGAAATCAAGGTGATGGTCAGCAAGATGATCGAGGTCCGTTTCCGTCCAATCCGATCGCTGAGGATCCCCGTGAGGAAAACGATGAGGGCGCAGGTTAACGGGAACATCCAGAAGGCATTCGAGGTTTCGGCCGTGCTGTAGTTAAAGGCTTCAAGGATCGGACGATATTGGCTGGTGATGGTCCTAGAAAGGGTATAGAGCATCGTGCAGATGAAGATCCAACGAAGCTGTGGGACCTTCCAGCCGTATTTAAGCGCGGTGAAGAAGCCTCCTTGTTTTTTGCTTTGGTCCTTCTTTTCTTTAGCGATATTGGCCCGTTCTTCCGGCGTGAGTTTTAAGTAGGCGATTCGGGAGTCGATGAAGGGGTCGGTCTCGCGGGCGAAGAAGAGGCAAAGGAACGCCCCCACCGCTCCGACGATCGCCGGGATCAAGAAGACATAACGCCATAAGGTCGCATCGTTTTTCATGAGGGTGACCCGGCCGAGCGGGATCAGCAAAAGCCCTAGCTCCGCGACGCCCTTGATGATCGAGTGGATCAGTCCCCGCTTCTTTTCGGGCGCGTTTTCATAGATATAGACGATTTGTTCATCCGGAGTGACGAAGAAACGGATCACGAAGAAGCCGATGATGTAGGTAATGAGATTCGGGCTAAATAAGCACAGGAGTAAGCCTCCGAGCATCCCGATCGTATTGAAGATCAAGAAGGGTTTCCGGCCATAACGATCCGCCAGCGTTTTGTAGAAGAAGCCGATCACAAGGCAGAGGTTGGCAAGAAGCTCCATCAGGGAGAACTTGGCAAGGCCGGCGCTCACGCTCATTCCAAGGCCATTCACGAAGAATTCAGTGTTGGCTTCACTTACGATGCTATTCGGTAAGGAAGTCGCGACCTCATCAACGATATAGATCAGGCAAAGAATCCCAATCAGATAGACCAGATAAATCTTAGGCTTTTTCCGGGCTTTTTCCTTTTGCCAATGTAAAAGTTCTTTTTGATCGCGCGCCGCGGCTAACGCGGCTTTTTCTTCCGGTGTGGTCATGATGAAGACCTCTTGGGATAATTGTAGGACGAAGGATAAGCTAAGAAAACAAAAAGCCTAGATTTCTCTAGGCTTCAGTTTGCTGGCGGAGACGTCGAGATTTGAACTCGAGCTAGGGATAACTCCCTACTAACAGGTTAGCAACCTGCCCCCTTCGGCCACTTGGGTACGTCTCCGTGCCCCGATATATTACAACATCTCCTCCAAAGTCGCACTAGGAAAAAGAAAAACTTCCAAAAAGGAAAAAGCCCCACCGGCGAAGGTGGGGCTAGGGAAACAAAGAATCCGCAATCAATAGGCTTTGGCGAAATAGGCGACGATCGTGGCGGGTTCGCCGCAGACAGGGCACTTGGCCCCTTCTTTCACCGCTTCTTCAGCGATGCAGCGGGCGGTGCCGCCATTGGTGAGCTCCTTGATCTTGATCTCGCATTCGGCC
>MVZL01000090.1 GCA_002068375.1 Tenericutes bacterium ADurb.BinA155 | reverse complement strand
GATGTTTTAGGGTAATGCGGCGGGAATAATAACCCGCCAAATTTCCTCGAAGTTTTTCATAAGGTGGCGGATTTTGAAAAGGATTTTCCTCAAGAATCGCTAAGAGGCAGCGTGCCTTATCTTCTAAGCCAGCGCTTTTAAGCAAAGCAGCATCTTTCAATGCAGAATTCGATAAAAACAAACGATATTTCACCATTTGTCATCCTTCGAATAAGGTTTCTTTTTCGTGTAGTCTTCTTTGGCGGCTTTTTGAACCGAGGCCGTAAAGCCTGGAACGGCTTCTAGAGCCAGAGTCTCCGCAATATCGTTCCAATCGCTTTCGGAAAGAAGAACCGCGTTCTTCCCTTTCGAGTTCACGATCAAAACGGGTTCACTGGTGGTATTGACTTGCTCAACGAGCGAATAGAGATTGTCTCGAGCTTTAGTAATGGAAATGCTGGCCATTGTTTTTTCTCCGATCAGCATCATTGTAACGTACGGCTGAACGTACGGCAATGCTTTTAAGGTTTCTTCCATAGAACCCCCTTCACCTTTTATATAGGGGGCAAAAAGAGAAAAAGGGCAAAGAAAGTGAGGCCCTCGTAGCGCGCCCAAAGAAAAAGTCGGACCGAAGTCCGACTTCATTCTTATCTGGGGCGCGTTACGGGGGTCGAACCCGTCCATAGCCGGTTCACAGCCGGTTGCGTTCCCGCTTCGCCAAACGCGCCAGGCTCAAATACTATATATTTCCAGGCTAAGTAAGTCAAAGGCTAAGCGCAAAAATCCTTACTCCATTGTGGTCGGAATCGTGTAAGTTCCATAGTCCGACCCTTCGCCATTGAAGACGTCGCTCCAGCCCCCGGCGTAGTTGTAGCATTCCTGGAAACTATCGTAGTGGTCGGTGGTGTAGAAGATCACCGTGTCGGTATTGCCGTATTGCTTAAAGCCCTCATAAACGATGACAAGGCGGTAGGCTCCTCTATTCCAAGAGGAGGAAGAAGCATAGGATGAAGTCCCTCCGATATCCGCTTCGAAATAGGAATAGGCATTGGGGGTCGGGAAGGCCGTCATGTAGCCAGTGGTCCGACTATAATCGTTCGTATAAAGACGCGCTTTGTTCCCGTAGACGGAATAGGCAGCGGCTTTATCGCTGCTTTCGACCCCTAAATGGTAATTGACCGGCAAGGATCCAAAACCCTGATAATAGAGGGCAACGTCTTCATAGTCGACATACCAGGTCGAACGATCGGAATTGGAACTTTTCTTTAAAGTCCGATTGACCGTGCCGTCGGTGTTATACACCGCGACGCTATTTCCATCTTGGCTTTTGACCGGATGAACCCGGTAGAAAGATCCGCTTTTGGGAGTAAACGGGGTGAACGGGGCGGAAACCCCACTACTAAAAGAGCTGGAAGAAGAAGCCGAGGAGGACGAACTCGAGCTCGAACTTGAACTCGAACTTGAACTCGAGCTCGAACTTGAACTCGAAGAGGTCGTGCCCTTTGACGTCACGTTGCTGGAGCTGGATTCCGCCGATGAAAAGCTGGATTCACTCATTGAAGAACTGGACTCCGTGAATGAAGAGCTGGACTCAATCGTCGAAGAAGTTTCAAAAGAAGAAGAACTCGAAATCGTGGAGCTTAAAAGCAGGTTGGTACTGCAACCCGAAAGCGCTAAGCTCGCAAGGAGCAGGGACAATGAGAAATAACGCTTTCCTTTTACCATAACGGAAGATAATCCTACTTTAGGGCTTCTTTGGCAAGTAAAAGGATTGGCAATTCCCGCCGCTTCACTAGGCCCGAGACAAGATGGTCTGGCATCGTTTCATAGAGACGGATGGCTTCTTCGAGCGGAATCCATAAGGTCGCTTTGATGAGCGAATCGCCCTCCGAAACAAAATGTTTGCCGATGTATCGGGTTCGCTTCGCCAAGTAATAGTGGTTCTTGTTATGGCGGCCGATCAGGTTATAGTCATCGTCGACTTCGCCCAGTTCCTTCACGATTTCGATATCATATCCCAGCTCTTCTTGGCATTCCCGGTGAATTGCAATCTCATCCGTTTCACCCTCATCGACCCCACCGCCGGGAGTCTCGTAATAGGATTGCGGACCGGTGGGACAGAAGCGATCATTCCGTACGACGTTATGGATGGCGACGTTCCCCTTTTCATCTAAAACCAGAGCCCGGACGATTTCCCGGGTATGGGTAAACCCTTGCACGGGGTATTCGGAATCGCTCAGTTTCGCCACGATTTTCATAGTGATTATTCTACACTAAGTGTTAGAATAACGCCCGTAGAAAAGAAGAAAGGGGGAATTCCGATTTTATGATGATTCGTAATCGCCTACTCTCTCTTCTTTATCGAATCGCGGCCTTTGGAATCGCCGTCTGGACCTGCGTTTTGGTCGGGGCGGAGAACCAATCGCTCTTCTTTGGTTATTTCTCGGTTCAGTCCCAGCTCATCACCACGATCGCCTTCGGCTTATTGATCATCTTCAACTTCATCGATTTATTGCGGCATGGGATCCATGGCGTCCCCGCCGGAATTTGGATGCCGGTTTCCTTGGCCTTCCTTTGTTATTCCTTCGTGACGGGAACCGTCGGGAACGTCTATGCGTTCTTCGGCCTTTCCTATTCCTTAAATGTCATTCTCGTCCAGATCGTCGTCCCCATTCTCTTCCTCGTCGATTGGATTCTTTTCGAAGAAAAGGGAACGGTCAAATGGTGGCATGCTTTCTACTGGATGATCTTCCCCAGCTTCTATTTGGCTTTCATCTTCATCCGTCCGAAGATTTGGCCGAATACCGAATTCACGTTGTTAGGGAAAGCCTCGCCATACCCCTATGACATCATCGATCCTAACGCCCATGGTTGGACCCAAGTCTTATTAGTGAGCTTAGCCGCGGTCTTCGCTTTCTTTCTGGTCGGTCTTGTTCTCATCTTCTTCAACAATCTCATGGCGGGCCGCTTCCGTCGGCGCGGGCCCGAATTAAAAGCCTAAAAAGAAAATCCGAACGCGCTGTTCGGATTCTTTTTTTAGTTGCGGGCAAACCGCTTCCGTTTGAAATCGAGCTTTTGGATCTCCGAGGTTTGAAGATTCACCAAGGCGTAAACGTAATGGCCCCGGGCGTCGAGCGCGGAGAGATAGACCGGGGCGTTCTTCGGTAAGGGTCCATCGACGGGGTTGAAGCTTAAGACCAGCGTATTCGCGGTATGGGGCTGGAACGAAAGGAAATAACGTTTCTCCTTATCGAGACCAACATCGGTGAGGGAATCGGGCCGTTTTGAAATGGGCGCGACGCTTAATTCGGCGTAGACATAGACTTTCTTTTGGAGGAGATAGACGATCTGAAGATCGAGCAGTTCTTTTAAGGATCCCGTCTTATTTTCCGCCGAGAGTTCGAAGCGGATTTCGTTGCCTAAAAACGCCATCTTGCGGGTCATGACTTCGAAATGGGCGTCGCGGATCATGAAATCCGCGATCTTGATGAGAAGGCCGACTAAGCCGGTCCCCACGATCCCGATAACGACATACCAAATCTTGTCCATGGGGCTTTATTATAGAGAAAGAATGATTCCTTTAAAGGTGGAAGAGTAAGGGAGCGCTTTCAGGCGCTTGGCAAGGTAATCGTGGTCGGGGCGACGTAAGTATTCCCCGCCGGGTAAGTCGTGGTCCCTTGATAAGTATTGGAAACGCCATCAAAAAGATGACTCCAGCCTCCCGCGTAGTTATAGAACTCTTGGAAGTCGACATAATGGTTCTTGGTGTAGAAAATAACGGGGTTGGTGTTGTTATATTGGCTGCAGCCGCTATAAACGATCACTAAGCGCCAGGCTCCGCGACTAAAACTGGAACCGCTGATATAACTCGGGTTGGTGTTGGCTCCGCCGATATCAAGTTCGACGTATTTAGCCACGTTCATCGTCGGAAGGGCGTTGTAATAGTCATCGGTCCGGGTGTAGTCCTGGCTGTAGAGCCGAGCCGAAGTGCCATAGGTGCTAAGGTAACTCGAATAGTTGGAGGAGTTATTGTACTGGTAGTTCGCAGGGAATTGGCGGAATCCTTGGTAATAGAGGGCAACATCTTCAGGCTCGATGTACCACGAGTCTTTATTGAGGGTCCGGTTGATCGTCCCATCAATGTTATAAACGTTGAGGGTCGAGGTCGAGCTGGTGACCGGTTCAATCCGGTAATACGTATTGGAAGCGCTGGAACTTGAAGAGCTGCTCGAACTGGGCAAAACGGAGGAGCTGGAGGAACTTGAAGAGCTGCTGGAGCTGGACGAACTCGAGACGGACGCAGAACTACTTTGCGAAGTCGCGGTTCCGCCCCCACTCGTGACGTAGAAACGGATGTCGCTCAAATAGAGCCGCTTCGTCGCCGTAAAAGTTAAGGAAGTGACGCTATAAGGCGTCGCAAAGGTCGAATAGAGATCGAAATTGGCCTGAGTCGAAGAGCTCACGGCAGCTGATCCGAAAAAAGAAGAATCGCTGGAAGTAAAGGCTAATGAGGCTGCTGTATCTTTAGAACCATAATAACGAGCGTCAACTGAGACTTGAGCGATGCTCACGGCCGAAGCAAAAGTCACCGTAAAGGTGCCGGAAGTATCGGAACTCGACATTTTTAAGGTTGCATCTGAACTTGGGTAAATTTTAGATAGGCCGGAGAAAGCCACACTGGGTAAACCTGTCGTCGTGTAATAGCCACTGAGATTGGTGATTTCCGTGCCAACATTCGCGGACGTGTCGGTTGAAAAAGTAATTGAGGCGCAGCCGCTACTCCCAGTCTCGCCTAAAGCGTGAACTAACGGGCTCGAAAGGAAAATTCCGCCGGTCAAAAGCGAGCCCGCAACAGCGGTGATCGCAAGGAAGGTGAAGGTGGCGGTTTTTTTCATGAGGCTTTAGTTTAGTGATTTTCTCCGCGGATTTCTCCCTCTTTTTGGCTGAAAGAAATTACGAAGAGACGGTTCAAAGAGTTCATTCGCTATTTCAAAGGGCATTGTTAATCTTTATACCCGGCATCGCTCAGAACGATCTGGAGGTTGCCGTTGAGGGCCCGAACTTCATCGACGAGTTGCTTCCCCAGCACGCCTTTTTTGAGGACGATGTTATAGCTGGCTTCATAAAGCTGGCCATAATCAACCGTCTTGGTCCGCATGAGCTTATAACTTTGGCAATATTTCTCGAGCGGGGCTTTGAACGCGTCTTCCCAGTTGAGGGATTCCGGGATCTGAACCCGCAGCATCATTACTTGGTTCTTGTTCTCGCCAAATTTGGTCCAAGCGAAAATCATGATGATGAGGGCGAAGAGAACAAAGGCGATCGCGGCATAAGCGACATAGCCAATTCCGAGAACGATTCCAAGAACGGTCGAAAGGACGATATAGACCAAATCATCGATCTTCATCGGCTCGCTCCGGAACCGGGTTAAAGCGATTCCGCAAGAGACCACTAAGC
>MVZL01000089.1 GCA_002068375.1 Tenericutes bacterium ADurb.BinA155 | reverse complement strand
TGGCGTGATCACCGTCGATGAAAGCAAGACCAGCGAAGATGAACTCAGCATCTCCCAAGGCCTTGAATTCGATAAAGGCTATCTCTCGCCTTACATGGTGAGCGATCAAGAGAAGATGGTGGCGGAACTTGAAGACGCTTATGTCCTCGTCACCGATATGAAGATCAGCAACATCAACGATATTGTCCCGCTTCTTCAAAGCGTGGTCGATAGCCATAAGCCGCTTCTCATCATCGCCGATGACCTCGATGGCGATGTCACCTCGACCTTAGTCGTCAATAAGCTCCGCGGCACCTTCAACGTCGTCGCGGTCAAAGCCCCGGAATTCGGGGACGCCCAGAAAGCGGCTTTGCAGGACATCGCGATCTTAACCGGCGCGAAGTTCTATAGCAAAGACCTCGGAATGGCGATTAAAGACATCAAACTCGATGACCTCGGCGAAGTGAAGAAAGCCACGGTCAAGAAGGATTCGACCACCTTGGTGGGCGGCTCTGGCAGCAAGAAAGATCTGAATGATCGTATCGCTGAACTTGAAGCCCAATACAAGAACGCGACCTCGGAATACGATAAGAAAGGCTTAGCGAATCGGATCGCCAAGCTCTCTAGCGGCGTCGCCGTCGTCAAAGTCGGCGCCCTCACCGAGAGCGAGATGAAAGATAAGAAACTGCGGATCGAAGATGCCCTTAACGCGACGAAAGCCGCGGTCCAAGAAGGGATCGTGATCGGCGGTGGGGCGGCCTTAGCCCAGGTTTACCTGGCCCTGAAGGACAGCTTAAAAGACAGCAATCCCGATATCCAGAAGGGCATCGATGCCGTGATGGATAGCTTGATGGCTCCGCTTCGTCAGATCGCCGATAACGCCGGCTATGATGCCGACGAGATCGCCGAGAAGCAGAAACAAAGCAAGGGCAACCTCGGCTTTGACGCCTTAAGCGGCAACTGGGTCGATATGTTCGAAGCCGGGATCGTCGATCCGACCAAAGTCACTCGGAGCGCGGTTCTTAACGCCAGCTCGATCTCCGCGATCTTCGTCACGACGGAAGGCGCCGTGAGCGAGATCAAGGAAGATAAGCCCGCGGCTCCGGCGGCACCGGAAGGGATGTATTGATCGCTAAAAACGTGAGAAATACTCCCGCCTCATCCTTCGATGGGACGGGAGTTTCTTGATTCATTTTGCAAATCGGCAAAACTGGAAGACGAAAGTTGTGGACTTCGAGGCGAGATGAGTCAAGAATAGCAACGTCGAAAGGACAAAATAACATGAAAAAACAAATGAGTTTACTTCTTCTAGCGGCGGCCCCATTAGCCCTCGCTTCTTGCGGAGGCACGAGCGGGGTCATCCCTGCCGGCGGCTCTTCCGTTGAAAATGCGACCGCGACCCCGAAACTTCAGGCGGCGGTTGAGAACGTCGGTTCCGATGGCGCCTTTGGGGTGAAGCTTTCGAACTTCAACCTGAAAGCCACCGCCGATTTGAACATTCCCTCGGCCGTGCTCTCCCTCTTTGGATCGGGATTTGCCAACACTATGGTGGTGGGCAATTCCAGCATGCCGGAGATCATTTCCGCGAAAGGCAGCGCCAGCGTGAGCAACGTGAGCTTTGCCGCCGGGGTGACCGGCTTAGAAGAGACCGACCTCAATAACGTCAAAGCTTCGGCCAAAGCCTCAGCCGATGTCGCGGTGGATTTCCACTATGTCGACACCAGCCTCACTTATTCCCAAGCGAATATTGCCACCGCGGCCTATTTAGCCAATCAGAACCTCTATCTCGATAGCAGTTCCGCCGGCTTAGCTTCGGCGGTCAAAGAGATCCAGAGCTTCGTTTCGAGCTTCAACATCCCCTTAGGAAAATATCTCTTTAAGAGCAATGTGTTCAGCCTCACCGCCGGCCCGTTATTAAACGCGGACGCCAAGGCCCAGTTGAAGAGCGTCGCGAGCGATGTTTACACCAACATCACCACCTATAGCGATTACCTCAAGAGCTATTCCTATAGCGATGGCCGCTACTTCGTCGGATTCGACTTCAGCAAAGCCGATTTGGTGAAGTTCTATAATGGCGTTTCGGCTCAGATGAATAGCGCGATGGCTTCTTACGTTCCCTCTTCGACGACCAGCACCGCCGGTTTGATCATCAACTTATTGAACGTTTCTTCGTTCAAGGCCGGAGTCGTCTTCACGGAGAAAGCCTTCAAGGGCTTTGCCTATGATTTCGACATCAGCCTCGATACCACCCTTGCCAAGATTGCGAGTCAAATCAATCCGGATCTTGGAAGCATGATTCCGAGTTCCTACGCTTCCTTAAGCGAGAAGGCGAGCTTCAAAGCCTCGGCCAACTTCGACTTCTTGAATGGCAGCGAAGTCAAAGTCGATCTGCCTTCGAGCTTCGACGGCTATACCTCGGTCCCGAGCACTTCTTCGAGCGCTTCGAGCAAATAAGGTTCCCTTCGAGTCTTCGGCCGTCCTTCGGGGCGGCCTTTTTTCATCTTAGAAAGACATCAAAGTCTTTCTCTATCCCACAAAAGGATCATTTGCGTTAAGATAGTTCCTATGGAAAATATCATTGATGATTTGAACTATCGCGGCCTCATCGAGCAATACTCGAACCAGGATAAAGTCCGCGAACTCTTAAGCAAGCCGACGACGATCTATTGCGGTTTCGACCCGAGCGCCGCCTCGATGCACTTAGGGAATTTCGTGATGATTTCGTTATTGATGCGCCTCCAAAAAGCCGGCCATCGGATCATTGCGGTGGTGGGGGGAGCGACCGGGATGATCGGCGATCCTTCCGGGAAGAGCAAGGAACGGAACCTCCAAACCAAAGAAAAACTCGCTGAGAATACCGAAAGCATCCGGAAGCAATTGGTCCGCTTCTTGGATTTGAGCGACCCCAAAAAGGGCATCTTGGTCAATAACTACGATTGGCTTGGCCATATGGAGACCCTCGATTTCTTACGGGATTATGGCAAGTATTTCCCGATCAACTATATGTTAAGCAAAGAGATCGTCGCCTCGCGCCTAGAAGCGGGCATCTCCTTCACCGAATTCTCTTATCAGATCCTTCAATCGATCGATTTCTATCATCTCCATCACGCCTATGACTGCCAGATTCAGATCGGCGGGAACGACCAGTGGGGCAACCTCACTTCCGGGCTCGAACTGATCCGGAAACTCGATGGGGAAAATGAGCCGGTCGAAGCGATGACCGCCCATTTGATCACGAGAGCCGATGGCAAGAAATTCGGGAAATCCGAAGACGGGGCCCTCTTCCTTGACCCGGCGTTAACGAGCCCCTATAAGCTCTATCAGTATTTCATCAACACCAGCGATGAAGACGCCGTGAAGTATCTCAAGGTTTTCACCTTCCTTAGCAAGGATGAGATCGAAGCGATCGCCAAAGATCACTTTGCGCAGCCGGGCGCTCGGATCGCCCAAAAGAAGCTCGCCTATGAAGTGACCGCCGAAATCCATGGGAAAGCCGCCGCCGATGAAGCGGTGAGCATGTCCGAAGCCCTTTTCTCCGGCAATGTCGCCTCCTTGAAGGAAGAAGAAATCGTCGAACTCCTCGGCTCCTTAAGAAAGCCCGTGAGCGGTGAACTTCTCTTAGAAGATCTTCTGATTAGCCTTGGCGCGGCCACGAGTAAGCGCGAGGCCCGGACCTTCATCACAGGCAATTCGGTGATGATCAATGGCGAAAAGGTCAGCGATTTAGCCAAGATGGTATCGAAGAAAGACGCCCTCTATGGCAAATACGTGATTGTCCGCCGGGGCAAAAAGAATTACTATCTCGCGGAGTTCTGAGAGCGAAGACGTTCCTAAGAAGAGGCTTCTGGCCTCTTCTTTTTATTTTGTTGGCCCTTTTTGAAGAATGAAAGGCTATTTAAAAGAGAGGAGGCCTTTGATGTCCTTAAACCCCATTTCCCAAGAAATGTACAATATGAATGAAATAATGTACAATAATCGCAGAGGCTCTCTCATGAAAATCCCTGCGACGGAACTTAAACAAAACCTCAGCAAGTATCTGAAACTTGCGGCCAAGGAACCGGTTTTTATTACGAAAAACGGACGTGTTATCGCTGTTCTCTCGGTTCCTTCGACCCTGGAAACGCGCTTGGCTGCGATTAAGGCTACTTATGGCATGCTTGCGGGCTCACCCTATATGAGCGCGGAAGAAATTGAAGAAGCTCGGCTCAAGAAATATGAAGATCCTGATTGACACTTGCGTTGCCCTCGACTTTCTTTTCCGGCGTGAAGTTGGAGGCCCGGAAGCCCGTGATGTTTTCTTATGGGCAAGCTCTCACAACGCTTCTCTTTTCCTCTCAGCAAAACAAATGTCCGATATGTTCTATATTGTGCATCGCCATTATCACGATAAAGAGACCACGCGAGAAGCGATAAAATCTCTTCTTAATTTTGTGACGGTTCTTGATACGACGGGGCCGGACACGATCATTGCCTTAGGGGACCAGGGTCCCGACTATGAAGATTCGATTTTAATCGAAGTGGCTCAGCGTTCTCGGATCGACGTGATCTTGACCCGGGACTTAGCCGGCTTCATTGCTTCGCCTATCCCCGTATATTCCCCAGCGGAGTTTTTAAAAAAATCCGATTCTTTCGCTCACTAAAGGAGCCTAACAACCAAAAAAGACCTCGATTTCTCGAGGTCTTTTCGTTTCCGCAAGATTAGAGCAAGCGGTTGTAGTATTCGATGATTTGCGACTCTTGGATATCCTGGGCGAGTTCGTTCCGCTCGGGTAAACGAGTGAACGTGCCTTGGAATTTCTCAGCGTCGACTTTGACGTAACCGACCGCGGCCGGTTTGCTATCCATCGATTCCTTGACGCACTTCAACGGACTGGTTTCTTTGAGCGAGATCACATCGCCGACTTTGCAGAGGGCGGAGGCGATATCGACCTTTTTGCCATTCACGAGGACGTGGCCATGGTTGACGAGCTGACGGGCCCCAGCTCTCGTACGGGCGAAGCCCATCCGATAGACGAGGTTGTCGAGCCGGCTCTCGAGAATCCGGAAGAAGGCCAAACCAGTGACGGTCGGATCTTTCTTCGCGAGAATGAAGAGACGACGGAATTGACGTTCGTTCACGCCGTATAAAGCGCGTAACTTCTGTTTTTCAAGAAGCTGCTGGCCATATTCGGACGGTTTGCGCTTCCGATCCTGACCGTGCGGGCCCGGACCATAGGGGCGTTTCTTGAGTTCGTCGCCGTTCTCGAGGACCGAGAACGAAAGGTGACGGCTCTTTTTCCAAACGCTGTCAATGTACCTAGACATAGTGATATTCTCCTTTCTTTGCGTTACAAAGTTAGGGTGTCTCTTCCATCTCCCCGGGTGTTCAGCATGATTTCGGCCTAGTAGCTCAAGGCTTACTTTGTTTCGAGGCTGAACGTCGGACGGGAGCGTAGGGGCATGCTGCCTTATTTACGCGAGTAAGAGTATACGAAGTATACCGGGGTTCGTCAAGAGAATT
>MVZL01000088.1 GCA_002068375.1 Tenericutes bacterium ADurb.BinA155 | reverse complement strand
TTCTCCGCCAATAGGCCCATTTTTTAAATAAAGCGGTGAAGCTGAGAAACGAGATCATGACCAAGATAAGCGCTAAAAAAGTGATCCCACAAAGGACCAAAGCGAAAATGGGTATCGCGGTGAATCCTTCCGAGCGAATGAGGGGAACCGCGATGAAAAGCGTGACGAAAAAGATCAGGACGGCACAAAGCGTTTCCACGATGAAGGCGGTATAAGCTTTTCGTTTTTCGATTTGAATGTAAACCGGTGTCGCTGGAGTTTCCATGAAAATATTTTACATGTTTTCGTCTTCTTGTCCTACAATAAAAGGAGCTGCAGGAGGGCTCATGTCTATGAAAATCTTATTAACGGGTTTCAAGCGTTATGCTACCCACGACATCAATCCGTCCGAAGAAGTCATCAAAGCGATCAGTCTCCCCGAGAGTAAAAAAGTCGTTCTCGATGTTGCCTACAAAGAGAGTGTGGCCGAGTTAAAGAAAGAGATTAAGGCTTATAAGCCGGACGTCATCATCGCGATGGGTCTATCCCCTTACCGGATGGAACCGACGATGGAACAATACGCTTATAACGAAATGCGTTCGATCCAGCCGGATGAAACCGGTCATCTTGAAAACGAAGGAAACCCCCTCGTGAAAGGTGGGCATCCTTCCTTACGGACCAACGCCGACCTCTCGCGAATCGAACAAGTCTTAGCCGCCCAAGGCGTCTCCGCTTCGATCAGCATCGATCCGGGCCGCTTCGTCTGCAATGCCGTCTACTACACCGCGTTGAATTCGGGAATCCCTGCGGTCTTCGTCCATTTGCCCCTACTCAAGGATTGCCCGCTCGAAGATGATATCGCCGCGATCGAAGCGATCGCCGCGTACTTCCGTTCCTGATCTTCGCCCATCAAAAAAGACTCGGATCGCCTCCGAGTCTTTTATTTTGCCTTCGGCTTTAGAGCGTCCAAATATAGGCGGCGATCGGTAGGCCGATGAAGATGACGAGGGTGCAGAAGGTGAGGACATAGAACATCACGCGGAGCTTGACCCCATTGTAGGCGATGAGGGCCTTATCTTTCTTGGCGTTTGCCCGCTTCGCCATCACGCTTTGATAGGTCATGATCAGGATGACCGCGAGGGTGAAGATATTGATCATGGTAAGGAGCGAGAACATCGAAGCGTCGGAGACCATTTGGAAGCCGACGATGGTCGCGGAAATCGCCGAGAACATGCCGGTTCCGAGCATCCCAAGCGCATCTTCGCCCGCATAGGACTGATTGTAGAAAGCGATCGTGATCCAAATGATGATCGCGAAGAGGTTGATGTAGGTCGTTAAGAAAGTTGAGGGCAAGAAGTTGCCTTGGGTGAAGGCCGCGCGGTTCGCCCGCACCACCACGGTGTACTTGCTGTTGCTCTTTTCGGGATGGTCCTTGTTCACGTCGTATTCAATCGCTTCGGCGTGGCATTTGATGCCGCCCGTTTCCTTCACGGAACGGAAGCCGTCGGTGAAAGCGATGCTGTCACCCATCGTGGTGTAGAGACCTTCATCGTGCGAACAATACGTGTAGGGGCTCGTGCCGGAAAGCTGGTGGCGCGAAACATCCACCACATCCGCATATTCGTAACGGAGATGGTCGACCGAAAGCCACTTCGCCGGGGTCACATTGAGTCAGAACTGAGCGGTCTCAAGCGGGTAACGCGGGTTATCATAGGCCTTGCTCACTTTGACGGCGAAACGCATCGATTGAATCATCCGATAAGGGGACGAAGATTCGGCCGATCCTTCGGAATTCGAAAGGTAATAGGGCTCGCCCGGATCGTAATCGTAGAAGAGGCTGGTGTTATCGACCCCTTTGCCGACATCGAAGTTCGGATCGTAGGCGGTATAGATGCTCGAAGGAAATAAACCCGGATAAGAATTCCGTTCGGTCTCCCAAACGTTATTGAGGGCCGTATCGGCGACATTTTCTTTAATGGCAACGCGGGCGTCTTCGCGAATTTTCGCCGGATCGGTTTCGCTTCCGATCTTTTCATCGACCGCTAAAGCGAGGGTGAAGGGGTAGGCTAATTCGACATGGTCGGGGGTTCCATCGGGGGCATAAGTGACTTCATTCGTGGTCCGATCGACCGTAAAGATATCCATATTATCGGCATAGGTATGATGAGTGTTTTTCACATCAGCCGTCGTTTGATCGGCCCCGCTGATGCCGTTATAGGCTTTGAACATCGTGTGGAATTCTTCCTGGTCGAAGTCAAACCAAAGCTTGAGGGCGGCCGAGAAGTATTCGTTCGCGGGCTTGATGTCGAAAATCTTGAGAACCTGAATTCCCACTTTCACCGTGCAATAGGTGTATTGGGAGTTCCAAGTGGAATCGTTAATGTACTTCTCCTCAAAGGCCTTGGATTTGCTATCTTCAATATTGGTCTGCTCCATCTTTTGGATGGAGGACGTCCGGTCTTGAATGATGTCGTAGGCGCAATATCCGGTGAAGGCCGCAAGCGGGACGATGATCACGAGCAAGGACAAATACATCCTCACCCGCATGTGATGGGACAAAACCCGGTAATTCCGCGACACGTAATGCTTATTTTTGTAATAGTTCTGCTGCTCGGAAAGGTCGTTGCGTTGAATCGCAGCCAAGTCTTCGTCGACCTTGAGTTCGTCGTAGGAGGGAAGCTTGACTTCATCATCGAGCAGCATCTTCGGCGGGAGCATAAAGTAAACCGCGATCCGGCGCATCAAGTTCCGGGAAGGGATGGTGTAACCCGTCTTCAAGGCTTTCCATTTGCCTTCGGAGAGGCCGATCGCCCGCCGCAAAGTCAAGCCTTGTTCCCGCGTAACGAGGAATTGGTCGAGATAACGGATCTTCGCGGTCCGTTGCTCAAAACCATAATCTTCCTTTTCGGGAAGAGACTCTTTGCCATTGCGGACTTTGAAATAGGAGATCTTCTTAAACGCTTTTTGGAGGCGGAACACCGCAAAGAAATCCGCGTTTTGTTTGCCTTCGCTGATCCGTTTTAGCGTGGATTTATTGCTATGAAGGAAAACCGCCGGATCGATTCCCTGCTTCTTCAAATATTCGGTAAGAATGACGAAATTCTTGCTTCGGATCTTCACGAGCTTTGTCTCGGCGGGCGCGGCGGGTTCTGACGACTCCGGGGTGGACGCTTTCGGCTCAGCCTTCTCTTCTTTTAACTTCGCCATAGCAGGTACCTTTCCTTACAACTTTTGATATTGTAGCCTTCTTAAGAAGGCTTAACAATAACCCTAGCGGGTTAAGCCCCATCGACGTCGTTTTTGTAGGAGTCGCTATTGGATTGGTAGTTTCCCTCTTCTTGTTTGCTGTCGTTCAGCATATCGATGTCTTCGCCCGTCCGGTTGCTCCGGTAGGCGCCATGGGAATTCGTTGGATTTTCTTTCTTCGGTTCTGGGATCATAAAGTGACGCTTTCTTTTCGCTCCCTTTTAAAAAGAAGAGGGAGGTGTATCTTCTTTCGTCTTCTATTCTAACTGCTTTTGGATCGAGAGGTCTTCCTTTCTTTTCTGGCGGACCCCTTTAAAGATCAGCGCGATATAAGGCATCCCAAGATTCGTTTCGAGCAAACTGTCGATCACCAAGGTTAATAACGAACTCTCGCTCATCGGGCGGATCCCCCCAAGGAGCAAGGCCCCTTCCCAAAAGAATTGAATCGAGATCCCGATGAGGTTCCAATAAAGGAAGGTCTTGAACCAGGGTTTCTTCTTGATGAGGGAATAAAGGATGAAACCGAAATATCCCACTAACAGGATGATGAGCATCGGAAGATGATAAGCCCCGGTCGTTCGGGTCGTTTCGATATTGGCTTGGCTAAAGCTGAGGAGGCCAGGCGCTCCCATCCACCAGGCAAGCAAGATCCCAATAAAGAGTTTCCATTCCTTGTCTTTCCCTAAAAGAATCCAAATGTAGGCGAAGTTGGTGATGCCATAACTTAAGGACATCCATAGCAGCACCAAGGCCGTTAGCCCTGGCCCCACCACCACGCCATCGATGAAGATTTTCCGCGAGGCAGAAATGAGATAGAAATAACCATAGTCCACTGCAAAATAAAGGACCCCGCCAAAGAGAGCGAACAGAAGCGTTTGGTAACGCTTTTTAAAGAAAAGGAGCAGCAAAAAGCCTAGAACGAACAAGGAATCCGCGACGATATAAGTCAAAGAGAAATAACGGGTCGGCGTGATGCTCATGGGTCCATTATGAAACGCGAAAAAAGGAACCGGGAGTTTTTTTCGCTATAATAGAGCCGAAAGAAGGCCCCAATCATGAAAAACGGACTGATGCTTTTAGGGGAGGGCTTCGAGGAGACCGAGGCCATCACGACCCACGATATTCTCACGAGAACCCACAATATCACGCTCAAATATGTTTCGATTTCCTCTTCGCTTGAAGTCTCCTCCTCCATGGGGATCGTCGTGAAGGCCGAGGGCTTTATTACCAGCGAAACCCCGGAACCCTATGATTTTCTCGTTTTGCCCGGAGGCAAGAAGGGGGTAGACAATCTCAAGCGTTCCGAAGCGGCGATCGCCCTCATCAAAGCGTTCCACCAAGCGAAAAAACCGATCTACGCGATCTGCGCCGCCCCCTCGATTTTAGGAGAACTCGGCTATCTCGACGGGAAGAATTACACCTGCTTCCCCGGCTTCCAAGCGGGGCAAGGGAAATACCTGGACCAAGGTTCCGTCATCGATGGCGAGCAAGTGACCGGCCACTCGATGGCCTACACGATTGAGTTCGCGGAAAATATCGTCCGGAAACAGTTGGGCGAAGAGGCGGTTAAAGCGATTTATCGCGGCACCCGTGGCGCCGATTATCCCCTTAATTGACCCAAAGGAAGAGGTAGCCTAAGCCAATCGAAGCCGTAACGAGAATCCCGAGGATGATGAAGGCATCCTTGAGGTTCTTTTTATCTTTATAGAGGACGATCATCCCTAAGCCGGCGTTCACGGATAAGCCCGCGAGCAAGGCGCCAAAGGGGATTCGATTGAGGACGTAGCTCTGCGCGATCAAAACGGAAGAGGCGCAGTTGGGGATCAAGCCCACCGCCACCGCGATGAGCGGCGAGAAATAGTAGTTGGAGCTAAGGAAGTTATTGATGTTATCGTCGCCCACATAGTAGAGCAAAACCCCAAAGAGCATATTGATCACGAAAACGTAGGCGAAGATTTTTAAAGAATGGATCAGGGGGTGGACCAAATGCTCATGCCAAGGGTTCTCTTTTTCGTCATCGATCTCATGTCCGCAGCAACCGCAATGGACCGGGCCGGTTTCGCCTTCGCAATGCTCCAAATGGGTTTCGACTTCTTGACGATTCTTGGTGTAGAAAAGATCGACGGTGAAGCCGACGATGAAACCGGCGACGATTTTGATGCCAAGAAGCGCGAAGCCCATGTACCAGCGACCGGTGACGTCGGCAAATAGAAGGGGCAAGGCTTCATCGCTGCAGGCTAAAAAGACGGAGACGAG
>MVZL01000087.1 GCA_002068375.1 Tenericutes bacterium ADurb.BinA155 | reverse complement strand
TCCAGCGGCTTTATAACACTCCCTCGGTTTTCATGTGGACCCTCTTTAATGAAGGCTGGGGCCAATTCGAAACAGCCCAGAACCTTGCGATGCTCCAAGCTCAAGACCAAACTCGAGTCGTCGATGCGAACTCGGGCTGGTTCGACCAAGGGGTCGGGGATTTTGATTCTCACCATATTTATTTTGGGAAGATCCGACTCAAAAACGAAAAGCGGAGAGCTTTGCTCCTTTCCGAATGCGGTGGCTATACGCTTCGGGTCAAAGACCATGCGTATTCCGAAAAGAGTTTTGGTTACCGTAAATTCAACCGGGGCGACGATCTGGCCAAAGCAATTTATGAACTCTATACCAAACAAATCATTCCTTTGATTGCCAAAGAAGGTCTCTGCGGTTCGGTTTTTACTCAACTTTCCGATGTGGAAACTGAAATGAACGGTCTCATCACGTACGACCGCGAAATTATTAAGGTCGATTCGAGCGTTATGCGGGCGATCAACGATAAACTAGTCTTTTAAAAATCGGTTGACGTTCTATAATGAAATTATGTTATCGGGAATAAAATACCGATATAGCGATATCCAGCACAGATGAGAACGTCTCACCGTTCTTTCATCTTGAACGAAGGTACGCTTCGTTAGCCAACAAAAGGAGGCTCTATGTATCAGCCTAAAATGAAGCTTACTCCTGAGCAGCAGGGGATCTTGGAAGGCAAAGAAGGCGATGTCAAAGCCAAGATGATGGAGTCGATCGTTCGCCTTGGCGATATGTTCGAAGCGCCGCGTCTAGCCAAAGTCACCCACAATGAAGGTCACTTGGTTTCGAGTTTCGGCATTGGTTTATTGGTGGCGCTCTATCCTCTCATGGACCAGCTTATTGCGGCCGGAGTGAAAGCCCCCGAAGGCTTCACCGTCGATCCGCGGCCCTATGATTTCCAAAACGTGAAATGCAGCCCGCTCGAGAAACTGGTTTTCACCAAGATCATCTACTCGCAGCAAGACCATTACGAAGAGCAACTCACGAAGCTGGGACTAAAGAGCAAAGACAGTTTCACCTGCGCCTGCTATTTCCCCGAAGTAGGCAACACCCCGAAGAAGGGCGATGTCCTCTCCTGGGCCGAAAGTAGCGCAGTGGTGTATGCGAACTCGGTCTTAGGCGCCCATTGTAACCGCAACTCGGGCGTGATGGATTTGTTCGGTTCCATCATCGGCTATGTCCCGGAATTTGGTTTCCTGACCGAAGAAGGCCGGAAGGCAAGCTTCAAGGTCATCGTGAAAACCAGCAAACTTCCCGAAGCCCAAATCCTCGGCTCGGCAATCGGCATCAAAGTCCAGGAACAAGTTCCTTATGTTGAAGGGCTCGATCAATGGTTGAAGCCTTTGCCTGATCAAGACACGATCGCCTACTTAAAAGACTTTGGCGCCGCCACGGCCAGCAATGGCGCGGTGGGTCTCTACCATATCGACAAGATCACACCGGATGCGGTCGAAAAGGGTGAAAGCCTCATCAAATCCGATGCTCAGACTTATGTGATTGACGATGCCGAGATCGAACGGGTCTACAAGAACTATCCGATCCTTTGGAAAAACAAAGAGAAGCAGGGGAACCGTTGCTTCATCGGCTGCCCTCACCTTACTCTTCGCCAACTCAACGCTTGGACCGACAAGATCAGCGGCGAACTGAAACGCAAAGGCCATAAGAAAGTGGTGGTTCGCACCGTCCTAACGACCGCCCCGGGCGTGGCCGAAGAATTCAAGAAGACTCCGAAGTATCAGGAACTGCTTGCAACCGGTTGCACCTTATCGAGCATCTGCCCGCTGATGTACGCGGATAGTCCGCTCAGCAACATGCATCGGCTCATGACCAATTCGAACAAACTCCGGACCTACAGTTCG
This sequence comes from Tenericutes bacterium ADurb.BinA155, assembly GCA_002068375.1. Next base: position 3,673 of record MVZL01000087.1, on the reverse strand, counting down.
GCTCGTTATTATAAGGATGCCGAAGTCCTCGACATCATCACTGGAAAGGAGAGCAAATAATGAAAACGTTCAAAGGTCGGGTTCTCGCGGAAGGCACCTACAAAGGCGAAGCCGCGGTCTCTCATCAGGGATTCAATACGTTGGCCTCGTTCCAAAAGAGCGCGCTGAGTAAACATTGCAAACAGGTTCTTGTTTCTGATCAGGATAACAAGGATCTCTACAAGAAGAACATCACGGGTAAGGCGGTTTGCCTTCCTCAAACCATTGGTTCCACGACCGGGGGTCTTGTGATTCAGACCGTGTGTGCTCGTGGGATTGCTCCGGCCGCGTTCCTCTTTAGCAAACACATCGACTCCTTAGCGGGCGCTGGCATTGTTCTCGCCCGGGTATGGAATGACTCGAAGATCATCGCGATCGATGAGCTTGGCGACGACTTCCTCAATACCGTTAAAACCGGCGATCCGATCGAAATCGATCTCGATGGCACGGTTCGTGTTGGCTAATCCCTAAAATTTCCGCATAATAATCCCCGTGGCGATTCAAATTGCTTTTTTCGATATCGATTGGACCCTCTATGACCACAGTAGTCATACCTGGGTCCTTTCTGGTCTACAAGCGATCAAACAGCTCCAAAAGAATGGAGTGAAGATTTATCTTTGCTCCGCCCGGCCTTATAACTCGATGAAACTCTTCGGGGTCTTTGACCTGGGGATTCGCTGGGATGGTTATATCGCTTCGGCCGGCGCGGTGGCTTATGGCGATCATCATTTCATTAAGACGTTGGTGATGCCAAAACCGATGGTTCATAACCTCATTCAGGTCACCAAAGAGCTTGGCCTTCCGATGGAGATGGTGGGGATTAAAACGCGTTTCATGACCTTGCCCCCGAATGACTATGTCGAGAAATACCATTGGGTCTATAAAGATACGACGATGCCCGTTCGGTCCTATCGAGGCGAGCCTTTAACGGGGGCCCTCCTTTTCGCCCCGGCGGAATACGATGAAGAATTAAAACGCCGCTGCCCGGGCGTTCGATTCGACCGCTTCGCCGATTATGGGGTCGATGTCATGGATGTTCCTCATGAAAAAGGCGATGCGATTAAAGATGTTTTGGCCTATTACGGTTACTCCAAAGATGAAGCGATCGCCTTTGGCGACGATTATCAAGATCTCACGATGGTCCCCCAAGTCGGGATCTTCGTCTGCGTGGGCAACGGCAAGGATGAAGTGAAGAAAGCCGCGACTTATGTTGCCCGTCCGATTTCCGAAGACGGCATCCTCGAATCGCTCCAACATTACCACCTTGTCTAAACTGGGGTAGCGTTACCCTTTTCGTTTCTTTTTTCTTTGCTATATTTAAACCATGCGCATCAACAAATTCATGACCGATCTTTTGGTCTTATGGATGACGAAAGATAATCGGAAACGCCGCAAGAAGGTGAAGCCGATGACCGGTCCCGGTTTTTGGTATGACATTCCTTATAAAGGCGACCAAGACGATCAGCATCGCTTCGATTTGATGCTGGCGGATCCGAGCAAGCGCCTTCATCGCCTCTTCATTGATATTCATGGGGGCGGCTATCTCTTTGGGAACCGTAAAAACAACTACACCTACGCCATGTTTTTTCGTGAGGCAGGTTATGACGTTTGCGTTGCGGACTATGATTTGGTTAAAGATAACATCACGGTCGAGGATCAAATCCACGATGTGGCTGCGATGCTACGCTACCTGCATCAGCATGCCCAAGAGTTCGATGTGGCAAATGATCCGTGGTTTATTTCCGGCGATTCGGCCGGCGGTCACTTGGCTCTCATTTTGGCCGAAGCAAGTTGCAATCCTTTAACCGCCGCCCGCCTCGATATCGATCTAACGGGCGTTCGTTTCAATGCGGTCTTAGTGAACTGTACTGTCTTCGATTACGCCAATTGCGTCGGCAAAGCCGAGTGCACCAAAGTCGCTCTTCGCCAGGTTTACGGTGTTCATGGCTCCGATCCAAAGTGGTGCGAGCTTTATTCGCCGAAGACTTATGTGGGCGATTTAAAGATTCCTCTTTTCTATTCGAGCGCGAAGCTCGATCCTCTATTACCCGAATCGCAGAAACTCGATGCTGCCCTTAAAGGCTCAACGCTTCCTCATCAGTTTTGCTACATCGATAGCGATGATAAAAGGGCCAGTCACGTCCATAACGTCTCCTATCCGAACCTCCCTGCGTCCAAAAAGGTCAATTCGGCGATGCTAACCTTTATGGACCAGAACGCCAAATAAACCGATAGTTCCTAGAAAAAGCCCATTTTATGGGCTTTCTTTGACATTGCACGCGCGAGCATAGGCGTGTACACTAGGTCTTGCAAAATTATGAACAAATTGGATCAAACTCAGACGCCGTTCGTTGATGCCCTTCGTGAATATACTTCGGCAGACGTTGTGCCTTTTGATGTCCCTGGACATCACATGGGTAACATCGAGAACGCCGCGACCGACTTGCTTGGCCACGCCATCTATCACCTCGATGTGAATGCCCCAATCGGACTCGACAACCTCGCAAAGCCCCATGGCGTCATTCTTGAAGCGGAAAAGCTCCTTGCCGATGCCTGTGGAGCCGATGAAGCCTTCTTTCTTATCAATGGAACCAGCAGCGGCATCATCGCGATGCTCCTCACCGCGGTCAAAGCCGGCGAAAAGATTCTGCTCCCCCGCAACGTTCATAAATCAATCATCAATGGTTTGATTCTTTCCGGCGCGGTTCCGGAGTACGTGATGCCGGCGATCGATGACGACCTTGAGATTGCAAACCAGCCCTCGGTCGAGGACTTCCGCAAAGCGATCATCCGTCATCCTTCCGCCAAAGCCGTTTTCGTGATTAACCCGACCTACTTCGGTGGAGTCGGTGACTTAAAATCGATCGTGAAGATTGCCCATGAACACCATATGGCCGTCTTGGTCGACGAAGCCCATGGCGCCCACTATTATTTCCACGCGGCCGGTTCTCCCATCACCGCGATGGATGCCGGGGCCGATATGTCCTCGGTCTCGTTCCATAAGACTGCAGGATCCTTAACCCAAAGCTCCGTTCTCTTAATGCATACCGGGATGTTCTCCCGTTATGACGTTCAAAAGAGTCTCAACATCATCAATACCACTTCGCCCTCGCACTTATTGATTGCGAGCATTGATGGGGCCCGTTCTTATATGGCGACCGAAGGAAAGGCTGCCCAAGAAAGAACCTATGGCTTAGCGGAATATGCCCGCGAAGAAGTTGCAAAGATTCCAGGGTTCGTCGTCGAAGGCAAGGACCACTTTATGGCCCATGGTTGCTACGACTACGATAACAGCAAACTGGTGATCGGTCTCGATCATCTCGATATCAATGGCTTCGACCTTTATTACCTGATCCAGAAACAGTTCAACATCCAGTTTGAGTTGGCCGAAACCTATGCGGTTTTGGCGATCTTTGCGATCGGAACCAAGAAGGAACATGTCGACCGTTTGGTTGAGGCGTTAAAGGAAATCTCGAAAGAGCATTATCATCCGGACGTCACCTATCCGATTCATCATTTCGATGCGTCGTTCCCCTTCATGCTGATCCGGCCGCGGGCTGCTTTCCACGCCCCGGGAAAAGTGGTGCCGTTAGAGCAATGCGATGGCGCCATCTCGAAAGAACAAGTCATGTGC
>MVZL01000086.1 GCA_002068375.1 Tenericutes bacterium ADurb.BinA155 | reverse complement strand
GCAAGGGTCCGGTGAGAAAACCGGGGTTCACCCATTTATGCTGACTCACGAAGCGGCGGAAGAAAAGTTCCAGGATCCAACCGAGGATGCCCCCGGTAAAGAAGAGAGCCGCGAAGCGAAAGAATTCCATACGTCTTTATCTTACCTCATTCTCCTCTTCATTTCCGCGACACTCATCGTTTTTTGTCGAAACTCGTATAATAAAGGCAATAAAGAGGGGTCTCTTATGAATCAATCTGCCAAGTTTGGCTGGAAGCGTTGGCTTGAGGTTATTTTGATTGGCTTTGTCGGTCAGCTGGCCTGGGCGGTTGAAAACCAATACATCAATTCGTGGATCTATTCGCAAACCCATTCCGCCACTTACATCACTTGGACCACCATCGCTTCCGCGATCGCGGCCACCTTAACCACGCTTTTCATGGGAGTTCTAAGCGACCGCCTCGGCAAACGGAAGATTTTCATCGCCGGCGGTTATGTGATTTGGGGCGTGACCGTCTTCCTCTTTGGCGTGATGTCCCGTAAGAATATGGAAGGCTTAGCCGGCGTCGCCAATGCGTCCCTTTTGGCCGGCATCATGAACATCATCGTCGACTGCGTGATGACCTTCTTCGGCTCGACCAGCAACGACGCTTGCTTTAACGCCCACGTCACCGAAATCACCAATGAGCATAACCGGCCGAAAGTCGAAGCGATCCTTTCCGTCCTGCCCCTATTCGCCGTCGCGGCGATGCTCGGGATTGGCGGGCTTCTTGGGGTCCCGACCACGATCAAAGATGGCGAAGACGTCACGACCTTCGCCGATCGTTCCGCCAGCCCCTGGTTCTTCTTCTTTTTGATCTTCGGCGCGATTGTCACCGTGATCGGCGTCATCGCTTTCTTCATCATCCCGAAAGACGAAATCGCCCCGAGCCGCGATCAGCCCTACTTCAAAAACATCATCTATGGTTTCCGGCCAAGCACGATCAAGAAAACCCCGCTTTTCTATATCACCCTCCTCGCCTTTATGTTCTTCAATATCGCGACCGATTCCTTCATGCCCTACTACATCGTCTATTTCACGAACCCCGTCGCGCAAGGTGGAGTCGCCCTTGGCGATAACTATCTCCTTGCGATGATCATTATCATGGGAGTAGCTTCGCTTCTCGTGATTATCCTTGGCTTCTTCATGGATAAGATCGGAAAGTTAAAACTTCTGATCCCCGGCGTGATTCTCATGGCCGCGGGGGCAACCATTCTCTTCGCCTTCACGAGTTTAGTCTGGTGCATCGTGGGCGGGACGCTTCTCATGAGCGGCTACTTAATCGGGACTGCGGTCTTAGGGGCGGAACTCCGCGATCAAACCCCCGATAAAGATGTTGGCCTCTTCCAAGGGGTCCGGATGGTGGGCGTCGTCATGCTCCCGATGATCATTGGAAGCTATACCTCGTTAGCGACCTTCCAGCATAGCTATTCTGAATTTGGGGAGACCAAGCCTTCCCCGGACAAATGGATGTTCTTGGTCACGATCGTGGCTTGCTTATTGGCCCTGATCCCGGCAATCTGGCTCATCATCAAGATCAAAAAGAGTACGGTTACCGCGAAGATCCAAGTCACGGATTCTATAGAAAAGAAGTGAGGGGTGTATTGAAAAGGGGCACTTCGCGGTGCCCCTTTTTCGTATTCTTTATTCCTTAAGCGTAAGTGATCGGAAGGGCGACCGTCTCCGAAACATAATTCCATTTGGCGTCATAGGCGCGGGTCTTCGCCACCGCTTCGCTCACGCCGACGCTCACGCCCGTTAAGCCCGTGCAGCCATTCACGATATAGCTTCCTAAGGTGGTGACCTTGGAAGGGATGGATAAGCTTGTCAGTTTCACGCAGTTCTGGAACGCCTGACTCCCGATGCTAAGGAGATTCGCGGGAAGCGTTAAGGAGACTAAGGCAGTGCAAGAATCAAAGGCATTCGCTTTGATGGCCGTTAAGTTGCTAGGGAGACTGATCGCGCTTAAGGCAATGCAAGAAGAGAAGGCCCGTTGTTCGATGCTCGTGACGGAATCTAAGCCATTCACGGTCGTAAGGGCGATGCATTCGGTGAAGAGAAGCGAGGACAAGGAATCCACGCTCCCGCCTAAATCGATGCTCACGAGGGCATGGCAGCCATTGAAGGCGTTCGATCCGACGACGAGGACGGTCGAAGGAAGGCTCACCGCCGTAAGAGCCAAGTTCGAGAAAACCGAAGGATTGATCTTTCTTAAAGGATAGAGATTCGGGAAAGTTTGGAGAGCCCAGTCCGCACTATCAAGGACCATATCGGTCCCGACGGCATAGGCGCTTAGGGCATAGCCTTCACTGCTGGCATCAAAGGTATAGGTGAAACTCCCGGCTGTCGGATCCGAAAGGCTCAAGGTCGTCGTCGCGAAAGACGCATACACGGTCTTATCGCTTTGGATATTGGTGAGGCTGCTAAAGGCCGTTCCGGTTTGGTTGGTCCAACCGCCAAAGGTCTTGTTGCTCACGGTCGGCAAAGTTCCACTAAAGGCGCTGTTGCCACCATAATCGACGGTGTCGGTATAAAGGAGGACGTCGGCAGTTTGTCCAGCATCGGCAGCGAGTTCCATATACTTCACGCTATAGGTCAAAGTCTTATCGGAATAAATCGCGTGGACGCTGCAATCGCCCCGGAGATGGGCGAGGTCAACGCTCTTCCCGAGTAAGCTCGGATCGGCCGCGCTATCGTAGGTTCCGCTCCAGCCAGTGAAGTGATAGGATTGGCCCGGATTCGCATTCGCATAATAGGGATCCCCATTCGCATCGAGCTGAGTCGGATCGCTGATCGTGGCTTGCTTAAAGTCGACCGCGGTATCGTAAGTCACATTGCTCAGCGAACCAATCGCACTCGCGCTCACCCAAGACCCATTCTTCAGCTCGGAGTTATAGAAGCTCACCTTGTAAGCATTCGTGGTTTCGGTATAGGTCGCCTGGAAGTCGATGTCGCGCGCGAGAACCCATTTCGCCAAATCCGCGGTCGAATAAACCGTGGTATCTAGGGGATTGGTCTTATTGGTCCATCCGGCGAAGGCATAGGTCTTGTAGTAAGGATCGGTCCCCTGGTTATGGACCGGGTCGGTTAAAGTGATCACGTCGCCGATCGTTTGGCCATAATCGCCTTGGGTCGATTGGGCAACCGAGCCATCCCAGTTATAGAAACGGACGGTATAGGTGTCGATCACCGATTTGAAATAAGCATAGAGTTTGCAGTTCCCTAAGATATAGCTCGTATTGATATTTTCGCCTTCGGTCCATTCGATGGTGGAACTGCTGGCGGTCGAAGCGGAGGAACTCGTAGAAGAGGTGGCCGCGCTTGTCGTAGCGGCTCTTTTCACGCTTTGAACGGATTTGGTATTGGAGCTCACTTGGCTCGAATAGGCGCCATACGTGCCCTTCCAACCTTGGAAAGCATAGTGATGGCCCGTCACCGCAGTTTGGAGAGAAACCTTATCGTAGGCTTCGCTCCCTTTGGTTTTATTGGTCGGATCATAAATATGATCGTCGCCAAAGTGAGTGGCTCTCGAGGAAGTCGTCGAGGCCAAAACGTAGTCGTGTCCGACCAAAATCGCATTGGCAACGTTGGGCTGCGCCGTCAAATTGAAGGGCTTGTCGTAATCGATCCCCCCGAAGTCGGTATAGTACTCGACCTTATAATAAACCGCAGCATTGCTGGAGGTTTTTGAAGCACAGCCTCCCAAAACCGGCAAGGCGATGGCGGCAAGGCCAAGGAGAAGGGCTACATTAAAACGTTTGGATTTCATCTGGATTAATTATCTCTTATCTAAAGATAAACGCAAATAGCCCATGAGGATTATCTTTATCGCGAAATAAGGCGTTGCCACCTCGCGCCCGCGAGGGTATAGTTAGTCACGGTAGGTATTTTTATGAGCAAGAAAACCAACATTATCGTCGGTCTCGTCGTCGCCGTCTTCGTCGCAGTCGCCGTCTTCGTCTTATTCGCGAACTGCTTTGCCACTCCATCCGGTTATGGTGCCGAATACGGTTCGGCCTTCAAAGTGATGTTTGGCTCGCAGGGCAGCGCCTACAACGCGGTCCCGCTCCTCATCGTCGCCTTCTCGCTTTATTGCGCGGCCTTCTTAACCGCCATCGTCGGAGCCTTCTGCTTCGGCAAAGTCCAAACGATCGTTTATGGCCTCACCGCTTTGATGAGCATCGGGGCCGGCGTGATCTTCTTACTCTCCGTCAGTCTCTTCCGGGCGGTCAACACCGCTCCGATCGGCTCCGAAGCCATTTCGCTTGGCGCCGCTCCGATCACTTCCTCGGTCTTCGCTTTCTTAGGCGGCGTCCTCAGCTTATTCGGCGCCTACAAAGCGATCAAAGACTAAAAGTTCAACGAAACGAATGCCCCGAGCGATCGGGGCTTTTTTTCTACGAAAAAAGGGCCCCAGTCGGAGCCCTTACCGCTTAAAGGACTTACGCGGACTTCGCGTGATCGCGGATGAAGATATCAACGTCTTCGTAATGAATCCCTAAGGCGACTGAGAGTTCGCCAAAGAGAATCGGCTCGGCCCGGTTCAAGAACTGCTGGTCCATCGAATTGAGATGGCCCTCGCGGAGCTTCCGTTGCTTAATGCCCTCAAGCAAAGGAGCGAGCATCGATAAGTCGCCCCCGCTGATCGCGGATTCGTAAGCGAGCTTGCGCTTCTTGCTGTCCATCTCGTAGAAATCGCCTAAGGCCGGCCAAGACTGAACGAGCTTCAGGGCATCTTTCTTGCTCATGACGTCGCTGAGGCTGCTGGAGTTCGTGACCGGGACCCGAAGGATCGTGCCCTTGTCTTCGCCAAAAAGAGGTTCCAGCACATAATATTGCGTGCCGGAAGCATCTCCCGAAAGAACCGCGATGTCTTTGATGAGACAGACTCCGCAGTGTTTGTGATCGACGTAATCGTTGACTTTGAACATCCTATTTAAATCTCCATACGACCTATCATCAAAAAGGCCCTGTTAAGCAGGTCTTACGCCTCAAGGTTAGGCCGCATGCTTGATGAGATTATACCATGGGACGGCATTTTTTTCTATGAACGCTCACGGAAACTGCCGAATTCATCGAGGTTCTATTTTTTCATTTCCACGAAAAAACCGCCTAGAGCAACGGCTCCAAGCGGTTTTCGTTGACATTATTAGGCGGTATAGTCGGTCGAGAAGGCATCGCTTCCGTGGCTCGCGATATAAGTGGACCACTTGCTTTCGGTGCCCGAGGCGACCCAGCACTCGGTCTCTTTGCCCGCTGAAACGTTGGTGAGCTTGGCATCGAAGGTCACGTCGATCTCAATGATCTCTTGGATGACCAAGGTGCCATTGATGGCGTTGAGGATATCGTGATCGCCCGAGATGGTCGCATTCAAATCCTTAAGCGCGCTCGTGCCCGCTAAGGCGCCCATATCGAGGCTGACGACCCAGTTCGGATTGTTATTCGTCCCCGCCGAGTAGGTGAAGGACTTGATGACATCCTCGACATAGATCGGCGAAGAACCGACCGTGCTGCTTGATAACGAGGTCATATTGCTATCGCTAAGGCC
>MVZL01000085.1 GCA_002068375.1 Tenericutes bacterium ADurb.BinA155 | reverse complement strand
CTTTTGAGGCGCTTTCGCCGGAATTTGATCAAACTTCGAGCCGCATTGCGAACAATAAAGAACGTCGTCTTTATTTTCGGCGCCGCACTTCGGACATTTCTTCATGATGAGCCCCCTTTGCAACTTCCCTATTATAGACCTCCAATAAGTGCCTTTTGGACAACTGTTGGTTGTTTCTTCTTGATATATGAAAAATGATTCATATAATAGAGATGTTCAAATATGAACACTAATTCATATTTAGGAGGTTCTTATGGCCCAGTTACCTAATGATGGAACGATCGACAGGATGGAGTCCTTGCTCAATATCGCCAGCGACTCGACCCGCCTTAAAATCCTTTATTCCATTTCGGAAGGGGAGAAGAACGTTTCCGAAATTGTGGATGAGGTTGGAGCCTCTCAATCTCTGGTCTCACATCAGCTCATGATCTTGCGGGAAGCGAATTTGGTCTCGACCCGAAAAGAAGGAACCAAAGTTTTCTATTCCTTGGCGGACGATCACGTCATCGCCTTGCTTAAAGTCGTCTACGATCACGTGACCGAGAAGAAATAAGGCCCTCATGGAACAAGCTGAGTTCGATAAAAAAGAAATGGTTTTTTTGATCAGCCGGGTGGCGGTTTCGCTCACCTTGCTTTTGCTCGGTGTCTTTTATCTCAATGAAACGAACTTCCCTTGGTGGGTCAGTCTCCTCACCATGGGCTTAGCTTGGCTCATTGTCTCTTATGACATCGTCTACAAAGCCTTTCAAGAAATGGTGAAGGAACATAACCCCTTCAGCGAATACATGCTGATGACGATTGCCTCGATCGGGGCATTCGCCCTCCGTTTTTTTGGTAAGGAACATAACGAGTACATGGAAGGCGTCCTCGTGATGCTCCTTTATCAAGTCGGGGAATTCTTCGAAGACCTGGCGACCAGCAAATCGCGAAAGGCCATCACCGACGCAATTGACCTTCGGGACCAAAAGGCTTCGGTGATCGGAAGCGAGGGGACCATCCTTCTAAAGACTCCAGAGCAACTTCAGGTTGGAGATGTTTGCCAATTGAAGGTTGGGGAGAAGATTCTTTGTGATGGGACAATCATTGAAGGATCCGGTTCAATCGATGAAAGCTCGTTAACGGGAGAATTCGTTCCCGTCGACAAGAAGATTGGGAGCGAAGTTTATTCCGGTACGATCTTAAAAGCCGGTTCGATCAAGGTGAAAGTGATGAAGCCTTACGCTGACTCGACGGTGGCGAAGCTTCTCGATCTGGTTCAGAACTCGGCCTCCAAAAAGTCGAAAGCGGATCGTTTCATCAAACGCTTTTCGAAGATTTATACCCCGGTGGTGATGATTCTTGCGGTTTTGGTCTGCGCGCTTCCTCCTTTGTTCTTAGGGGTGAGTGACGGAAATGTTTGGTCGCGCTGGATATACACCTCGCTTTGTTTCTTGGTTATCTCCTGCCCGTGCGCGATCGTGATTTCGGTCCCATTGGCTTACTTCGCCGGCCTCGGTCTCTCTTCCAAACATGGGGTGGTGGTGAAGGGGGCAGAGTACTTTGATAAACTCAATCATTTAAGGTACATCGCCTTTGATAAAACCGGGACTTTAACCACAGGTCAAATGCGTGTCAATTTAATCAAACCGAAAGATCTTTCTGAAGACCAGTTTATGGAATACCTTCTTGCGGCGGAATCCCGGTCGACTCACCCGATTGCCAAAGCAATTTGCCAAGGCCATGATCTTTCCAAGATCGATCCCGAGATTGAATCCTATGAAGAGATTTCGGGTTTTGGGATCCGCGTGAAATATAAAGGGCACGCGATTCTCGCGGGGAAGGTGAACCTTTTGAACTCCAAATCCATCGACTTCGATCCCGCGACCGAACCCGGTTCCGTAACCTATCTCGCCGTGGATAATGTCTACAAAGGCTATATCGTCTTAACGGATACTTTGCGTGAGAATTGCGGAGTTCTTATTCAAAAACTTCAGCAAAAAGGCGTTAAAACGATTTTGCTTTCGGGTGACCGCGAGGCCAACGTTAAGGCGACCGCCGAGACGCTCCACCTCGATGAATGGCATAGCGATTTACTGCCCGAAGAGAAGACGGGGTTCATCCATAGCAAGATCGATGAGAATAATGGGACGATCGCCTACCTGGGCGATGGGATCAATGACGCCCCCTCAATCGTTTTAGCGGACGTCGGGGTCGCGATGGGCTGCCTAGGGTCTGACATGGCGATTGCCAACGCGGACGTCGTTCTCATGAACGATGATCCTTACAAGATGATTACCGCGATGACCATCGCGCATAAAACCGAAGTTAGAGCGCGTGTCAATATAATCATTGCTTTAGCCGTGAAACTAGCGGTCATGATCACCGCGCTTCTTTGGAGCGGATTCCCCCTGTGGTGCGCCGTCCTTGCTGACACCGGTCTTACCGTTTTATTGGTTTTGAATTCTTTGCTTCTCAGCTATTCCAAAGTTAACTGAGATTTACCTTTCAGCAAATTTTGTTCTTTTGCCTTTGTTTTCTTTTTTCATGGCTCTACAATGGCGCCAAGAAAGAAGGTGATGGTCAATGGACAGTGGCTCTCCGGACATATGTAGACGTTTCGTTGGAGTGGCCCTTTCCTTTGCCGTCGCCGCTTAAAGAAAGCGCCCTCCTAATTTTGGAGGAGTTTCTTTATGGCAAAATCCACCGGCCCCAATACAAAGAAGCAGGCCGTTAATCCGAATAATGTTCATCTTTTAAATTGCTCGAGCGCGCCTTTAAGCCAACTGCTCGATACTTTTCAAACCACCGAAAATGGCTTGGCCGACAACGAACATGTCGAAGCCAACCGCGACGCCTTTGGTCCTAATATTTTGACCAAGGGGAAGAAGCGGAACCCGTTTCTTCATTTGCTCTTATCCTTCGTTAACCCCTTTTCGATCGTTTTGCTGATTCTCGCGGTGGTCTCGTTCGTGACCGACTTCATCTTGGCCACCCCAGGGGACAAGAACTTCACATCGTCTTTGATCATCATCGCCTTGGTCTTGGCCTCGGGACTCTTCCGCTTTTTCCAGGAGGAACGCTCCGCCAAAGTTCTCGATCACTTAAGTGAGCTCGTTGAAACGACGACCGCGGTGAACCGCGATGGCGAGAGCCAAGAAGTCCCGCTCGAGGAAGTCGTGGTGGGCGATGTCATCAGCTTGGCCGTTGGCGACTTGGTCCCGGCCGATGCCCGGATCCTTACGGCCAAAGACCTCTTCCTCAGCCAGTCGGCGTTAACCGGAGAGAGCGAGCCGGTCGAAAAGACTCCGGTCTTAGCGGATCCCAATGCCTCTTTGACTGACCGTTCGAATTTGGCCTTCTTAGGTTCGACCGTCGTTTCCGGATCGGGGACCGCCCTCGTTTTGGCAGTGGGCGATCATACCGCTTTAGGTCAGATTGCTGTCGCCTCGGCCAAGAACAAAAAAGAGAAGACTGCCTTCGACAAAGGGGTCGACTCGGTTTCTTGGACCCTCGTTCGATTCATGCTGGTGATGGTACCTGCGGTTTTCCTCATCAATGGATTTACAAAGAACGATTGGCTCTCGGCCTTCCTTTTCGCAATCTCAGTCGCGGTCGGCCTCACCCCCGAAATGCTCCCGATGATCGTGACCTCGTGCTTAGCGAAGGGCGCGATTGCGATGGGCAAAAAGAAAGTCATCATTAAGAACATTAATTCGATTCAAAACTTCGGCGCAATCGATATTCTTTGCACCGATAAAACCGGAACGTTGACTCAAGACCGGGTCGCGCTGGAAGACCACCTTGACGTCAACGGTGTGCGGAGCGACCGGGTGCTTCGTCATGCTTTCCTTAACGCCTTCTATCAAACCGGACTAAAAAACTTAATGGACAAATCGATCATCGAAAAGACCCGGGAATCCGCCAAGACTTCTCCCACCTTGGCCAATCTCGATAAAGCCTATTTGAAGGTCGATGAAATTCCGTTTGATTTCGCGAGAAAACGGATGTCGGTGGTGGTGAAGGATCAAAGTGGTAAAACCCAAATGATCACGAAAGGCGCGGTCGAAGAAATCTTGGCGATCTCTTCCTATGCTGACGTCGAAGGGACCACGGTTCCGCTTGACGATGCCCTTCGGGAAAAAGTCCGGAGCATGATCCAGACTTATTCGCTGAAAGGTTTCCGGGTGATCGCGGTCGCCCAAAAGACCAATCCGAGCGCGGTCGGGGCTTTCTCGATCGCCGACGAAAAAGACATGGTCCTCATCGGCTATCTGATTTTCTTTGATCCGCCTAAGGAGAGCACGGCCGCGGTCTTAAAGAAATTAAGCGATTATGGGGTCGAAGTGAAAGTCCTCACCGGCGACACCCCGGAAGTCACCCAATATATCGCGGGGCTCGTCGGGCTAAAGAATACGAAAACCTTGCTGGGCAAGGATGTCGAAACGCTCGATGACGCCGGCCTTCAAGCGGTGGTGGAATCGGTCGGTATTTTCGCGAAGCTCTCCCCCGAAGATAAAGCCCGGGTCGTGAGTGCCCTTCGGGCAAAAGGCCACGTGGTCGGTTATATGGGCGATGGCATCAATGACGCCCCGGCGTTAAAGGCCGCGGATATCGGCATTTCCGTCGATACGGCCGTCGATATCGCTAAGGAATCCGCCCACGTGATTTTGCTCCAAAAGGACTTGAATGTCCTTGAGGACGGGATCATCGAAGGCCGGAAGACTTACGCTAACATGATCAAGTACATCAAGATGACCGCTTCCTCGAACTTCGGGAACATCTTCTCCGAGCTTGCCGCCGCGGCCTTATTGCCCTTCTTGCCGATGCTCCCACTGCAGCTCCTTTTGCTGAACCTCATCTACGATATTTCCTGCATCGCCATCCCCTTTGATAACGTCGATGAAGCCTACCTTAAAAAGCCAAGGAAATGGGAGGCGGCAAGCCTAGGCAAATTCATGCTTTGGATGGGCCCGACTTCCTCGGTTTTCGATTGGCTCACCTATGCGACGATGTTCTTCATCATCTGCCCCTTATTTTCCGGAGGGAATTGGGGGAGCGATACCTGCGATAAAGCCCTCTTCATCGCGCTTTTCCAGACCGGTTGGTTCATCGAAAGCTTGTGGAGCCAGTCCTTGGTCATCCACATGATTCGGACCAACAAAATACCCTTATTCCAAAGCCGGGCCTCTTGGCAGCTCAACTTAGCGACTTTCTTGGTCTTGGGGGTCGCGACGGCCCTACCTTTCATCCCGGGAGTTTCGACGAGCTTAGGCTTCGTTGCGATGCCCTGGCCGTACTTCATTTTCTTGCTCGGGGCGATCTTGCTCTATATGCTGCTAGCGACCCTAGCAAAAGACCTCTACCGCCGCCGCTATCAGGAGGTGCTCTAATATGAATTTCCTTTTAGGCGTAGCCGATCTCGATTGGGCCTCCTATGGCCTCTTTGCCAGCATCATTGGGGGCGTCGTCCTCGTTTTCCTCCTCGTTTTGTTCATTTTGAGTCGCACCAAGAAATACTGACTTTTGTGCATTATGAACAATAGTCTTATTGCTAAAAGTTTTTATTGCGCCCAGTCACGCGCTCGCGTATAATCACAAACGCGTGTAGCGATTACACGACGGCGTGGGAGGGCCCTTTGACGAGAGCCCGAAGAACCACTGCATGGTATCCAAAGGAGGACACACATGAATAAGAAAATCGTCAAAGTCGTCAAGATGGAACTTCCT
>MVZL01000084.1 GCA_002068375.1 Tenericutes bacterium ADurb.BinA155 | reverse complement strand
CCAGCGCCACGAAGAATGCGGATGGGACCCTGCAGGGCCCGATCCTCAACACCTACGAATCCAGCCAGAAATACAAAGACGCGAACGGCAAAGAAGTCTATGGCTTTCAAATGTACGCGGACGAGATTTGGAATTACTACACGGCCTTTTTACCGAATAATGGCGATGACGTGAGCGGGGTTGCGGCCATCAAGTTCTATACCTATACCTATTGCACCGAAACGATCTACGGGATCAAAAGCGATGGGACGGGGAATGATTATTTCACCCACGCCTATGCCGCCGATGGCACCACCTATGTAGAGCCGGTCCTGACAAGTGCTTACCAAGCCAAAGTCGATGCCGGGGATGCTTCGACCTTAGAGGAGCTCAATCTTTTCTTCTACAAAGCGACCACGAGCGGGTACACCGGCTATATCGCTAATGCCGTGACCAATCTTCAAGGCCAAAGCCAGTACAAAGATCCCGCCACCCAAGTGAACCGGATCCTCTATCTCTCCTTAGTCCCCTCGATCGCGATTCCTTCGCTCATTTTCTTCTTCATCATCCCGTTATGCGTTCCGAATGGCAAAACGATCGGCAAGCTGATTCTCGGGGTCGCGGTCTTAGGCGATGATGGCTACAAAGCCAAAAAGCTCTATATCATCCTTCACTATTTCATCATGCTGATCGAACTCGAAGTCATGCTGCTCCCAAGTTTGGCCTTAGGAATTACGATCATGGGCCTCCTCTTCCTAGTGGATTTCGTGGTCTTGGTCCTTTCGAAGAAGCATCAATCGCTCCATGACCGTCTCTCACGGACTATCGTGGTCGATAGCCGGAAGTCGGTTTGGTTTGCTTCGCCCGAAGCCGAAAAAGAATACGTGACGAGCCATCCCTCTTCTTTAGCGGCCAAGCTCGCCGAAGAAAATGGGGGACTGGATACGAATTTGGTCACCCCGTTAGATTCCTCAACTCTTAGTGGCCGGAAGTCGGCGGTGAGCGAAGAACAAGTCCTCTCCGAAGAGAGCGTCCTTGATCTTTCGACGATCAATAAGCATCGCGATCTCGCCCATAGCGGTCTCTCCTTCGATGAGATCGAGCAGGGGAAGACGGCCGAAAATAAGCCTGCGGAAGAAACCAAGCCCGAAGAAGCGAAACCCGCCACGAAGAAAAAGCCCGCCGCGACAAAGGCCAAGAAAAAGGCGCCGGCGAAGAAAGCGGCGAAATAGACGCCATGGTAGAATCGCGCCCCGCTGAAGAGTTCCTCAAAGACGAAGAGGACCCCGCCCCGATTTTGATTCGCGGGAAGAACAGCACTCGGCTTTTAGCCGAACTGGCGGATTTATTTATTGCCCTGATTCTGGGCTTAGTCCTCTATAGCCTCGCCTTTTCGCCGTTATTTGGTTTTGACCGGGTCAGCGTCGAACTCGGAACCGCCGCCCAGGCTTGCGTGAGCGAAGAAGTTTCGGCCCACTTGATGTTAAGACAAAGCGACAATACCACAATGGACCAATCCTCGATGGGGGCGCTTTGGATCAAACAGTACTACGACGGGAATACGGAAGCCGCCGGGGTTTCCAGCGACTTCTTAAGCGATTACTATACCCTGTACCGGAAGGATGGCCTCTATAGCGTGGCCGAATATAACGTGAAGATCTTGGGCTTACCGGAAAGCGCAAGCACCCCGAGCGAATCGCCTTACTTCATCTATGATGCGTCGAGCAGCACTCCCGAAACTACTTTAGGGATCCTTAGTGATGCCAGCAAAGCGTACCTAAAACGTTATTACGCCGAGGATAAGACCGCCGAAGTGGTGGGGTGCTATCAGGGCTTAAGCGATCTCTATACATCAGCTTATAACGTCGCGTGGAAGGAGTTCATCCTCTCCAAACCTTATAACACCTACTACCTTCAGTATGAGAATCTCATTTATGAACGGGCGGTCATCGCTTCCGGGGCGGCCGCCGCGAGCTATGTGACCTCAGCCCTCATTGTCTTCTTAGGGGTGCCCCTCATTAAAAAGAAGGGGACCACGATCGGTAAGAAAGTCCTAAAGCTCGACGTGAAGAATAAGGATGGCTCGTCTCTCCATATCTGGCAGATCTTCGCCCGGGCCGGGATTCAGCTCCTCGAGTATGTTTGGGAAATTCCCTTACAGGGGGTCCTTATTTTAGGGGTTTCGACCTTCACCCTTCCGGTCCTTATCGTCGGGGGATTCAAGATCACCCAGACCGCGGTTTTCATCGCGGGCTTCATCGTGACCCTCGCCTCGGCCTTACTCATGATGTTCCATCCGAATCACCAATCGCTCCATGATTTTGCCTCAAGGAGCTATGTCTACACCAGCGACTTCGCGATCATCGATGCCGAGCGGGGTCGCCGAGAAAAAGCCGCGTTAGCGAAGGAGCAAGACGATGCCGCTGGAATCTAAAGCGGTGGCGGCTACTGCGGTGGCACCTGAACCGGTGAAACTCGAATACTACAAAGCCCCCTTTGGTCGGCGGCTTTTCGCTCTCATCTTCGATATTTTGTGCATGGGAGCCGTCTCTTTGGGCTTCTTTTCGGGAGCTCGGGCGATCGTTGAAAATAGCCCGACTTATGTTTCCGCGTTCAATACTTACGTGAAGATTTCGACCGACTCCGGCCTCTATTTCTATAACGAGACGACCAAAGATAATTTGGTGACGATTCTCGAATACTATAGCGACACGACCACCTATCCTTACGCCAAACAGAACGAACTCGACGAAACCGCCTTCACCGCCTTCTATCAAAATAGCGCCTTCTTCGACCAAAGCGACGCCGCCTCGGGGATTGCCCTCTATAACGCCCAGAAGATCGGAGAAACTCGGATTGGGGTTGGCAGCGGTCTTTCTTATTTCCTCTATGACGATAGCCATACGAAGCTCGTCGCCAATCCTTCCTATAGCGACGAAACGATGCACGCCTTCTATCAATCCGCCTTCGATAAAGCGGTTCAATATCTCAATAATGCCGATGGCTATATCGAAGCGACCAAGACCCTTTCGACCACGATCAATTTCATCATTATTCCCTGCTCAGTCGCTCTTTCGGTCATCCTCTTTGAGTTCTTAGTTCCGCTCATTTTCTTCCGGCGGGGTTGGAAGACCTTCGGGATGGCTTTACTGAAGCTTGGTCTCCTCAATGGTTGCGCGGTCTCCCCGGGCTTTAAGACCTTCCTCATCCGTTTCCTATGGATGTTCTTCATCGAGGTGATCCTCTCGATGGTGAGTTTTGGGATTCCTCTCATCATCAGTTTCTCTTTATGGGTTTTCCGGAAGGATGGCCAAGCCTTCCATGACTACATGGCCGGGACCTATATGGTCGACTGCTCCGAACAGTCGATTTATCGGAGCAAAGGGGAGCGGGACGCCCTCTTAAAAAAGGCCGAAGCAATGGAGGCGCGGACCGATTTGATCTTCGAAGAAGACCATAAACCGCAAAAAGACCTTGATTCCCAAGACAAAAAGTAGTTTCATAAAAGGCTTCCTTCGCCCTTGTCCATGGAGGGTGGAGCGTTTATAATTATCTCGTTGCGCTTTGAGACATAAGGAGTGGCCCCATTACTATGGAGATTAGACTCAAAAATCTGACGAAAGTCTTCCCGGGAAACCCGAAGAAAGGTATTCCTGATACTCGTGCTGTCGATAATTTGGAGATTACGGTGGATGATGGCAAGCTGATGGGCCTTTTGGGTCCGTCCGGCTGCGGCAAGTCCACGACCCTTTACATGGTCGCTGGTTTGCTCGAACCCACCTCGGGCGAAATTTGGTTCGGCGACGAAGACGTCACCGACCTCGAACCGGAAAAGCGCGGAATCGGCCTGGTTTTCCAGAACTACGCCCTCTATCCGCATATGACCGTTTATAAGAACGTCGCCTTCCCGCTCACCAATCTTCGGATCGAAGAGAAAGTGGTGGATAAGGATGGAAAACCCGTCTTGGGCAAAGACGGCAAGCAAGAGATCAAACGCCGCCATTTGACCAAAGACGAAATCGATAAGATCGTTCGCGAAACCGCTCGGATCGTTCAGATCGAGCCCTACCTCGAACGCAAACCCAATCAGCTCTCCGGCGGCCAGCAGCAGCGGGTCGCGATCGCGCGGGCCCTCGTTAAGAAACCGAAGGTCCTGCTCCTTGATGAACCGTTAAGTAACCTCGATGCCCGTTTACGCTTACAGACCCGCGAAGAAATTCGCCGGATCCAGCAAAGCACCGGCATTACGACCATTTTCGTCACCCACGACCAAGAAGAAGCGATGTCGATTTCCGATGAAATCGTCGTCATGAAGCTCGGCGTGATGCAGCAGCGCGGCGTCCCGCAGGACGTCTATAACGATCCGTGCAACAAGTTCGTCGCGAACTTCTTAGGCACCCCGCCGATCAACTTCTTCGCCGGCGAAATCAAAGGCAACAAGATTTATATCGGCAAAGAAATGGTCCGGGAGATCACCGAAAAGAAAATCCCCGATCAAAAATGCACCGTCGGCATCCGTCCGGAAGGCATTGTGGTCGATCCGAAAGGCACGTTTAGTTTCCACGTCGACCGGATTCTCACGATGGGCCGGGATATCATGCTCGTCGCCACCCATCCTTTAGCTCAAAGCAACACCAAGTTCCTCGTCGATGCCTTCGTCAAAGTCGGCGTGGGCGATGTGAAAGTCGAAGTGAAGCCGCATAAGTGCTTCGCTTTCTCCCTTGAAGAAGGAGAGAAGCGCATCATCTAACCGTTATGGCAGAAACAGCACCGACAGAAACAAAAGAAATCGACAGCACCGAACTTCATCGGAACGCTTTAGGGCGGAACGAGAAGGGCGGAGCTCCGCACAAAAAGAACTTTTTCCAACGGCTTTTTAAAGGCCACGAACGGGTTTCGGCGGACGCCGGAGAAAAGAACAACTGGAAGGCGTGGCTTTATCTCGCCCCCTCGATCATTCTCCTCGCCGTTTTCACTTTCTATCCCCTCATCAACACCATCGTGATCGCCTTCTTAAAGGATTACGACTACGTGAAACAGACTAACGCCGGCTTCACCCTCGATAACTTCGGGACCGTCTTAGGCCTCGTCGGTCAAACCTCGAGTCAGCTTACCGTCTACCGCTGGCAATGCACGACCCAGGTCATCAATGGGGTCACCCACTATATGTTCAATACCGGAACCAGTGGCCTGACCGAGGTCTATTTCCAGACCGACGTGATTCAATACGCCTTGCCGAATACCCTCATCATCACCTTCGTGACGGTGCCGATTTCCATCTTTATTTCCTTGCTCATTTCAATCGGCCTCAACTCGATCAAGTGGTTCAAGAAGGTTCTCCAAACCATCTTCTTCGTTCCTTATGTCACCAACGCGATCGCGGTCGGCATGGTCTTCGCCGTCTTGTTCGACTACCAAGGCATTGTCAACTATATCTTCCATTTGGGTTCGACCCCTTGGATCGACCAAGCCGCCCCGACATGGCGCGCGATGATTGCCCTTTGCATATACATCATTTGGCATAGCTTACCCTTCAAGATCCTGATCTTCTTATCGGGCTTACAAAACATCGATAAACAGTATTACGATGCCGCCAAGATCGACTGCGCCGGCAAGTGGAAGACGATGATGAACGTCACCGTCCCCTTACTCTCGCCCCAGATCCTCTACATCATGATCACCTCGTTCATCGCTTCCTTTAAGGAATACACCAGCGTCGTCGGCTTATTCGGCATGCCTTCGACCGATGGTGGTGGCACCAAGAACATGTACACCATCGTCTATTACATCTACGACCAAATTAAAGGCAA
>MVZL01000083.1 GCA_002068375.1 Tenericutes bacterium ADurb.BinA155 | reverse complement strand
TTGGCGCGCCCGGACCGATTTGAACGGTCGACCCCTTCCTTAGGAGGGAAGTGCTCTATCCGGACTGAGCTACGGGCGCATAAAGACGCGGCTCATTTTATACCCTAAAGCCTATCGACTACAAAGAAATCGGTCCATTTGGCCTTTTGACCCCTATATAAAGGTAAGGAGGGTATCATGGAAAACCCACAATGGACAAAAAATGATGAAGTACGCTTTTACGTACGCTATAATCTTTTTAAGGAGTCCTTATCCATGGAAACCATTGCCATTACGAATCTTCGGAAAAAGCTTTATGAGGCGCTACAAGAGGTCATTGACTACAATCAGCCCCTGCTGGTCACGACGAAAAAGGGGAACGCCGTTATTTTAAGTGAAGAAGATTATAACGGATTGCAGGAAACGCTCACGTTATTAGGGCAGCCGGGATTCCTCGAACAAATCAAAACGGCTCAAAGCCAAGATCCCAAAGACCGGGTGCCTTGGGATGGCAAAGATCTCAAATGAACTATCAACTCTTTTTCGACCGAAAAGCTCTCAAAAGCATTGAGGATCTCCGTCGGTCTGGTTTGCTTCCAAAGGTCAACGGGCTTTTGAAGATCCTCGGAAACAATCCTTTCCAAAACCCACCGCCCTATGAAAAACTGGTCGGGGATTTAAAAGGCTGCTACTCCAGGCGAATCAACATTCAGTATCGTTTGGTCTATACCATTGATTCCTCGGCGAAAACGGTCACCATTTTGGCCCTTTGGTCCCATTATGCTTAAGCATTCCCTTTGCCTTTATTTCCGAAAGATGATGTAATCAAATCATGGAATTCAAATATCAGCCTGGACGGGTTTATCTTGAGGATCCTAGCGGCCGCCCCGTTGCGGAAATCCTTTTTCCTAGCGTCGATAAGAAGACGGTGAACATCACCCATACCTGGGTCGATGATTCCTTGCGGGGCCAAGGCATCGCGGGAAAACTCGTCGAAGAAGTGATCGCGCAGCTAAGGAAAGGCGGCAAGAAAGCGATTCTCACCTGCCCTTACGCGAAAGCCTATTTCGAAAAGCATCCGGAATACGCCTCACTCGTCAAAAAGTAGAACTCGAAGAACAAAAAAAGACTCGACAACATCGAGTCTTTTCTTTTTTTCAATGGTCGGAACAGTGGGGTTCGAACCCACGACCTCCTGGTCCCGAACCAGGCGCACTACCAAGCTGTGCTATGTCCCGAGAATTCGCGAAGGAATTTGTATCTTCCGCGAGGGTAAGTATAGTCCGCGGCTCACATAAATTCAAATAGGGACATTTGATTTGATTCGCCTAAGCCTTTAAGGACGCCGAGAGCATCGAGGTCTTTGAGGTTGGTTCCGTTCAGTTTCGTCGCCCGTTTGAGGAGGTCTTCCTTTGAGAGGAACTTCCCGTTCTTTCGGGCTTCGACGATCGATTCGGCCGCGGCATCGCCTAAGCCATCGACGACGTGGAAGGGCGGGATCAGGGCCTTGTTCTCGTGGTCGACTAAGAACTCGGTCGCTAAAGACTTATAGAGATCGATATTCTCAAACTTATAACCCCGTTCAACCATTTCGAGGGCGATTTGGAGGGTCTTTTCGATATTTTCTTCTTTCGGCGTGAGCGGGTTATCCCGGTTCATGCCCCGGCGCTTGTACTCTTCAAGCTTCGCGACGATCGAATCGTAGCCTTCGACCATGGTCTTGATGTCCCAGTCATCGCTACGGACGCTGAAGAAGACCGCGTAGAACTCGAGAGGATAGTAGACCTTGAAGTAGCCGACCCGGACCGCCATCATGACGTACGCGGTCGCGTGGGCCCTTGGGAAGAGATAATGAATCTTATTGCAGGAATCCAAATAGTACTGCGGGACGTTATGGGCCTGCATGAGCTTCGAATAATCGGGTTTTAATTTCTTGCCATGGCGGACGTCCTCCATGATCTGGAAGGAAACCTGAGAGGGTAATCCCATCGAAATGAGATAGGTCATGATATCGTCACGGCATCCGATGACTTGTTGCAAGGTCGCGGTACCGCTTTGAATGAGATCTTCGGCGTTGTTGTTCCAGACGTCGGTGCCGTGAGCGAGGCCCGAGATGATGAGAAGGTCGTTAAAGGTGGTCGGATGGGCCTCTTTTAACATCCGCTGGGCGAGGTCGGTGCCGAATTCGGGCAAGCCCGAGGCTCCGGTTTCGACCTTCAAATAGTTCTTTTGCATCCCTAATGCGAGCGGGGTGTTGAACAAGGAAAGAACTTTCTTGTCGTTCATCGGGATCGTCGTGATATCGATATGGGTCAGCAAGCTCATTTTCCGCATGGCCAAAGGATCGACGTGGCCGAGCAAGTCGAGTTTCAAAAGCTCATCGTGCATGCTGCGGAAATCGTAATGGGTCGTGAGCCAGTCGGCCTCACGGTCGTCCGCCGGGTGCTGAATCGCGGTGAAATCGTAGACGTTATAGTCCTTCGGGATGACGACGATGCCGCCGGGGTGCTGCCCGGTCGTCCGCTTGACCCCTTGGCACTTCGAGGCGATATAGGCGATGGTCGCGGTCGACATCTCATCCGGGTTCTTCCCGATCCGTTCAAAATAGCCACGGACATAACCAAAGGCCGTCTTTTCAGCGACGGTTTCGATCGTGCCGGCCCGGAAGACGTTATGCTCGCCTAGGAGCACCCTGGTGTAATCGTGGGCTTTGCTTTGATAATCGGGTGGGAAGTTTAAGTCGATATCCGGAACCTTATCGGCGTTGAAGCCCAAGAAGGTTTCGAACGGAATGTTCTGGCCATCGGCGATCATCTTGGTCCCGCACTCCGGGCAATTCTTGTCGGGGAGGTCAAAGCCGGATTTGACATTCGGATCTTTCGACCATTCAAGGTGTTTGCACTTGGGGCAGAGATAATGCGGAGCCAAAGGATTGACCTCGGTGATCTCGGCCATGTGGGCGGCGAAAGAGGAACCGACCGAACCACGGGAACCGACGATGTAGCCATCTTGGTTCGCCTTCTTGATGATGCAGTGAGCGATGTAATAAGTGACCGCGTAACCGTGGCCGATAATGCCATCCAGCTCCCGCTCAAGCCGTTCCTTAATGGCCGGATCGGGGTGGTCGCCATAGGTCTTCTGGAAATTCGTCATGCAGAGAGTCCGGATCTTTTCGGCCGAGTCCGGTAAGTTCGCGTTCGGGGTGAAGAGGTCATCCTTGACCGGTTCCACCACCGCGATCTGATCGGCGATCATGTTCGTGTTCTTGATCACGATCTCGCGAGCCTTCTCTTCGCTCATCCATGTCTTAAAGCTATCGAGCATCTGCCGAGTCGAACGGAAATGCTGATCGGGGTTCTCAAAAAGAGGAAGTTTGTCCCGGAACGGCGGATTAAGGGGGTGACGTCCCCCGCCAATGGCCTTGGCCGAGATATAAACATCGCGGGTGATTTTATCTTCGGGGTTCACGTAATGGCAGTCCCCAGTCGCGCAAATCGGCTTCCCGATTTCATCCGCGGCTTCAATGATGTCATTGAGGATTCGGATCAGCTGTTCTTTGCTCGCGACGTCGCCGACGTTAATGAGATACGAATAGTTTTCAAGCGGTTGGATCTCAATGTAGTCATAGAAAGCCATCGCTTCTTTGAGGGCTTCTTTGCCCCGGGTTCGGGCCAGTTCAAAGAGCTCGCCATTAAAGCAAGCCGAGCCGATTAAGAGATTCTTCCGATATTGCTGAATTAAGCTTCGCGGGGTCTTCGGAACCTCGGCGAGGTAAGTGATGTGCGATTCGGAAACAAGGCGGTAGAGATCCTTTAAGCCATCCTCATTTTTGCAGAGGACCACCGTATGGTAAGCCCGCATGTGTTTGAAGATGTTGGGGTTATCGCTCCGCAGATCGGCGAGTTGGCGATGGGTCAGTTCGTGGTTGTTCTTGGTGAGAACGCCCAAAATCGAGAGCCAAACATCGGCGAGGGCTTTCGCGTCGAAATCGGCGCGGTGGGCGTCATCGTCGTTATAGGAAGATAATCCCAAGTTCCGGGATAAGGCTCCGAGGTTATGCCGGGCCGCTTCCGGGAATAGATAGTGGCTTAAAGCCAAGGTATCGATGACCGGGTTTTTGATCGGCTCAAGCCCGAGGCGTTCCCGAGCGGCATTAAGGAAGCCAACGTCGAACGTGGCGTTATGGCTCACGATGATCATATCGCCCATGAAATCCGCGATCTTTTTAACCGCGACATCGATCTTGTCTCCGCCGGCGACCATCTCATCGGTGATGTGGGTCTTCGCGGTGATCTTCTCCGGGATGTGACGTTCCGGGTTGATCATGATATCGAGGGTCTTCACCACCATCCCGTTCTGCATGATCGCCCCGCCGAATTCGGTCAAGCGATCATACTTCGCGCTTAAGCCAGTGGTTTCGAAGTCGAGCACGCAATAGGAGGCGGTTTGCAAAACCCGATCGCACGGATTGAAGATGTAGGTCGGAATGAGGTCGAACATGTAAAGTTCGGAGCCATAGAGGATCTTCAACCCCGTCTTTTTGCCCGCGCTTTGGGCATCAGGGAAGCTTTGGACGACGCCATGGTCGGTAATGGCCAAGGCTTTCATTCCCATGGCTTTGGCGGCGTTGCAGTAATCGATCGGATCCGCTAGGCCGTCCATGTTCGACATCTTGGTATGCAGATGAAGCTCAACCCGTTTTTCGGGTTCCGGATCATCGCGGAAAGGTTTCGGGGGGAGCAAGTCGACGAAGTGGCAAATGATGAGACGGTCGCCGGAAAACTTATCGGTATCGATCGCGCCGCGAATCCGGACCCGTTGGCCCAGCTTATAGGAGGCTAAGACTTCCGGGGTCAATAAACGATTGTCGGAAAAGATTTTGCCATTGATACCACCACTGGGGTCGCCTAAGCCGACCGTGAGGATGGTTTTGCCAGTCCGGGTGATACGAGAGTCAAGCGAATAAATCTCGGCGGCGAAATCGACGGATTCCATGCCAAGCTTATAGATCTCATCAATCGAATCGATCGGCTTATAGTCGCCGCGGGTGAAGACCCGTTTGCGGTTGCGGTCCTCTTCCATGGCCTTGAGATTGTCCTGCATGACTTTGGTCATGGCGTCTTGGACATTTTGGAGAACCTCTTCATGGGTCTCTTCTTTTTTGGGGGCGGGACTTCCAAGATACGAGGAATCCTTGGGGGCGTTAGGATCGCTTAAAGCCGAGCTCGCTTCTTTGACCGCTTTCTTTTCGATCTTGGCGACGGTCTTGGGCGGCAAATCCACTTTGGGGGCTTCGACCTTGGTGACCTCAGTGAGCGTGAACGAATAATTCAGATACTTTAAGCAAGCCCGGAAGTCGTTGACGATCGGAGTGTTTTGCTTCGCCATGTCTTCGCTGGTATAGGTTAGGAGCAGTGACGTGGGATCAGCCGGATCGATTTTAAAGGGCGGAGTGGCCCGATAAAGAGATAAGTACCAACTGTTGAAGAAGGAAACGAGGTCATAAACGCTCGGGGCGTTCACGTAAGAGAAACGAATGGAACACGGGTATTTGACGGTGGCGAGTCCTTCTTGGAACTCTTGGTACATCGCATACTCCCAGGGCCCTTGCTTAGCGATGGCCATATTGACTTTGTTGCGGTCATAGGGATCGCGGGCAACCAGGTCGAAATCCATATCAAAACGTTCCGCATCCACGATGCCGATCGAGGCTAAGAAACGTTTCATTTTCTCTTGCATAGTTCTTTTAGAATAATCCAATGATGTCCTTGATCATGATGGCCACCATGAGCACTAATAATAGTCCTAATCCGACATAAGAAACGATGCCTTTGACTTTGTCATTGATCTTCCAAGGCTTA